>JAJPZD010000267.1 GCA_021204605.1 Prevotella sp. | reverse complement strand
AATGAAGAATGAAGAATGAAGAATGAAGAATGAAGAATGAAGAATGAAGAATGAAAAATGAAAAATGGAAAATGAAAAATGGAAAATTAAGCCCTAAAAGTTGAGATGAACTTTTGGGGCTTTTGGGGTTATTCCCTCTCTAACAGAATGTTCATCATAGTGCAAGCGGAGTAGGCTACGGAGGTGCCTGGTCCGAAGATTGCGGCGACACCTGCCTTGTAGAGGAAGTCATAATCCTGTGGAGGGATTACGCCGCCAGCGATAACCATGATGTCCTCCCGCCCGAGTTTCTTTAGTTCAGCGATGAGTTGCGGAATGAGCGTCTTATGGCCGGCGGCGAGGGAGCTTGCGCCTACGATATGCACGTCGTTCTCGACAGCCTCACGAGCAGCCTCCTCCGGAGTCTGGAACAGAGGCCCCATGTCAACGTCGAAGCCACAGTCGGCATATCCTGTAGCCACCACTTTCGCACCGCGGTCGTGGCCGTCCTGTCCCATCTTTGCTATGAAGATACGCGGTCGTCTGCCGGCGAGTTTTGCAAATTCCTCTGTCAACTGACAGGCCTTTGCGAACTCAGCATCATTTTTACTTTCTGAAGAATACACGCCTGAAATAGTTCTAATTACAGCCTTGTAACGCCCTGCGATGACTTCGCAAGCGTCACTTATCTCACCTAACGTAGCCCTTACTTTGGCACACTCAACAGATTTCTCAAGGAGGTTGCCCTCACCAGTGCGTACACATTCCGTAAGAGCGTCGAGGCACTCCTTCACTTTCGCATTGTCGCGGTTAGCGCGGAGCTGCTTGAGACCCTCCTCCTGCTCTGTGCGCACGGCAGAGTTGTCAATCTCTAAAATATCAATCGGATCCTCGTGCTCAAGACGATACTTGTTGGTGCCGAGGATAGTCTGCGTGCCGCTGTCGATACGCGCCTGCGTGCGTGCGGCGGCCTCCTCAATCCTCATCTTTGGCACTCCAGTCTCAATAGCCTTTGCCATACCGCCGAGCTTCTCAATCTCCTGTATATGCTCCCACGCCTTGTGTGCCAATTCGTTGGTGAGGCTCTCCACATAATAAGAGCCGGCCCATGGGTCGATATGCTTGCAGATTTTCGTCTCGTTCTGGATATAAATCTGCGTGTTGCGTGCTATACGGGCAGAGAAGTCAGTAGGCAATGCTATCGCCTCGTCAAGCGCATTGGTATGAAGGCTCTGCGTATGACCAAGTGCCGCCGTCATTGCTTCTATGCAAGTACGTCCCACATTGTTGAATGGGTCTTGCTCAGTGAGTGACCAGCCGGAAGTCTGTGAGTGCGTGCGGAGCATGAGCGATTTCGGGTTCTTCGGGTTGAACTGCTTGATCACCTTAGCCCAGAGCATACGAGCGGCACGCATCTTGGCAACTTCCATGAAATGGTTCATCGAGATGCCCCAGAAGAACGACAGCCGGGGAGCGAAGGCATCGATGTCGATACCGGCGTTTACACCGGCACGGACATACTCAAGACCATCAGCGATGGTGTAGGCCAGTTCGATGTCTGCCGTCGCACCGGCCTCCTGCATGTGATAGCCGGAGATGGATATAGAGTTGAACTTCGGCATCAGTTTGGACGTATAACCGAAGATGTCGCTGATAATCCTCATGGAGAAAGCCGGAGGATAGATATATGTGTTACGCACCATGAACTCCTTGAGGATATCGTTCTGGATAGTGCCCGCCATTTCCTCAAGTTTCGCACCCTGTTCGAGACCGGCCACGATGTAGAACGCCATGATAGGCAGTACCGCTCCGTTCATCGTCATGGAGACCGACATCTTGTTGAGCGGGATGCCGTTGAACAGCACCTTCATGTTCTCTACGGAACAGATAGATACGCCCGCCTTGCCCACGTCGCCCACGACACGCGCGTTGTCAGGGTCATAGCCACGGTGAGTGGGGAGGTCGAAAGCCACCGAGAGGCCTTTCTGACCGCTTGCGAGGTTACGGCGATAGAACGCATTACTCTCCTCAGCCGTTGAGAACCCGGCGTACTGGCGTATAGTCCATGGCCGGAACGGGTACATCATGCTGTAAGGGCCGCGCAGGAAAGGCGGCAGCCCGGCGGTGTAGTCTAAGTGTTCCATGCCCTCAAGGTCCTCCTTGGTGTAAACCGGTTTCACCTCGATGTGCTCAGGAGTATTCCAGTTAGTGGCGATGCCATTGTCTTTCTGCCAGGCGTTGCCGTCAACAGGCTTAATGCCTGCGAAAATATCTATGTCTTTAAAATTCCTTCTCATGTCAGATACCTAATTTCTCGTTATACTCTTTCAAAGTCTGCAACACATCACAACGGACGTGAATGAAATTCTCTATGCCAGCCGCCTTAAGGTCGTCCATGCAAGCCGGAGCGCCGGCAACGATGAACAATGCACGGTTGTCGAGATACTTGAAAGCGGGGATTGCATATTCAGCGTATTCATCATCACTTGAGCAGATTACGACGATGTCGGCATTGGCGGCGAGAGCCGCATCGACACCCTCCTCAACAGACTTGAAGCCGAGGTTGTCGATAACCTTGTATCCGGCACAGGCGAGGAAGTTGCAACTGAACTGTGCGCGGGCCTGACGCATAGCGAGGTTGCCGATAGTAAGCATGAAAGCAACAGGAATCTTATCGCTCTCCTCAACCTTTATGCGGAGAGCCTCAAAGTCGGCGGCGAGACGTGAGGAATTGACAGCCTTGAACGCTGGCACATCCTCCTCTTGTTTCCCGCCGCATTTGCAAGGATTGTCGATAACCCGCTTGCCGCCTGATTTTTCAGTGAAGTTAGGAAACTGGTTAGTGCCGAGTAGAAACTCCTTGCGCTTTGCGGCGGCATCGTGACGCTTGGCGTTGGTATTGTTGATGTCATCCTGCACGAGACCTTTCTTTACAGATTCGAGGAAACCGCCATTGTCCTCCACGTTGAGGAATATTTTCCAACCCTCGTTGGCGAGAGAGGTGGTGAGTTCCTCGATGAAATAGCTGCCGGCACCCGGATCAACCACCTTGTCAAAATGGCTCTCCTCCTTGAGCAGCAACTGCTGGTTCTTGGCGATACGCTCTGAGAACTCGTTAGGCTGCTCGTAGGTGATGTCAAACGGAGTTACTACCATGGAGTGGACGCCGGCGAGGGCTGCGCTCATCGCCTCCGTCTGTGAGCGGAGCAGGTTGACATAGCTGTCAAAGAGCGTCATGTTGTATTTGGATGTGATGGCGTTTACGCACATCATGCAAGAAGAGTCGTTAGCAGGAGCATACTGCTTTACGATTTCAGCCCAGAGGAGGCGTGCGGCACGGAACTTGGACAGCTCCATGAAGAAATTCTCCGACACACCCATGTTAAACTTGATCTTGCTTGCGGCAAGGTCGGTGTCAACGCCGGCATTGACAAGCAACTCAAGATACTCATTGCCCCATGCGAGAGCGTAGCCAAGCTCCTGTACGATATACGCCCCGGCATTGTTGAGCGACACGGCGTTTACAGAAATGCAGCGGAAATTAGGATAATCCTTTAATGTGTTCACGAGTTTCACAGCGAGGGGGAGGATTTTTGTAACATCCTTGCCTTTCATCACCATTTTCTCGAGAGGATCCCAGTCGATAGATGCCACAATTCTCTTTTTGTCGTAGCCTTTCTTGTCGAAATACTCGCAGAGCAGTTGGGCAAGTTTCAGGGACATGCGCTTGCATGTGTTGAAATTCAGCTCGATGCAGTCGCAGTAGATGCCGTTGAGCAAAGTAGCGATGAAGTCTACATTCACGTTGTCAGGAGCGATGTTGAAACCGAGCGAGTCAATGCCGTGTTCAAGGAGCTTGAGCGCCTTGCCGTTGGCGGCCGCGGCGTCGTCTGCTTCGATGTCCTGACGGACGTACCATTCATTGTTGTTTTTTTTGTTTCCCCTGACAAAAGGAAACTCGCCTGGCAGTGCTTCGGGAGTTTTCAGGGATGCGATGTCTTCCCTAAGATAGAAAGGCTGAACGTTAAAACCCTCATTGGTGCGCCAAACCAACCGTTTGTTGAAGTCTGCCCCTTTCAGGTCAACCTGAATTTTGTCAAGCCATTCCTGTCGTGTAGGGGCATTAAACTCTGTGAAGAGTTTTTCCTTACAATTTGACATAAAATCTTCTTATTATAAAAGTTGTTCCAATTTCACAATGGTCTAAAATAGCATGCAAATGTAATGCAAAGTTTTCAACCTTGCAAATTAAAAATTAAAAGTTAAAAGTCAAGAGTTAAAATATATTTACTCGGCCATATCATCATCACCGATGGCAGTTAGTATAGTTGTAACGGTTACTTTATCGATGTTTATCTCATAAAGAATAAAACATCTTGATAATGACCTTATATCAGATGATGTCAAAGACAATAAACTTAAAAACGATAATAATATGATGACTATTTATTCAAGCCGACAAGTCTCTGCAATTAGATGTGTTGTTGTGGCACTCCTGATTATGACCAGTGTGTCAACCTTTGCCATGTCAGAGACTGTTACCATTAAGGAGGGAGAGAGCAAGACATTGTATCTGCCCACCACGTTTACCAACTCATATCCCTACTGTAAATCCACTACGTGGGTGTCCTACGGCACAAGTTATGTTGACATCACCTCACACACAAATCTTTCCGTCACTATCAAGGGCAAAAAAGCATTTTCCTCTCCGGTAATTGTGAGGTGTAACTACTATTATTATCGGCTGAGCGGTGGAAAGTATGTCTATGGAGGAGTGACATACTACGACTTTGAGGTGACCGTTACAAGCGAGGGCACTACGTCAGTGAAGCCTACGAGCATAACATTCTCTTCATCGGCTGTCGGTATCGAAGTGGGTGAAACAAGGCAATTAACACCCACTGTGCTTCCGGCAAATGCTGAATGTACTTTGACTTGGAGCATCAACGACAAATCAGTTGCCACTATCTCGCAAGATGGGCTTCTGACAGGGGTATCAGCAGGAGCTGCCGATTTAAAGGTGATGGCAGACAATGGTGTTTATGCAATGCTTCGTGTGGTTGTCTCAAATGCCAATCCTACTGCCGTCTCGCTTCCTGCGTCTGTTTCGGTAGATGTGGGCGGGTATTACTATCTTGTTCCTACAATTACCCCTTCCACGGCATCCACAACTTATACGTGGTCAACGAGCAACTCTTCTGTCGCCACAGTGAACAGCTCAGGGCGAGTATATGGCGTTAGCCCTGGAACTGCGACAATAACAGTAAAAACGGGCAACTCGCTATATGCTACTTGCACTGTTACCGTAAAAGAGGAGGAAGTAGTTGCCTATGCAGCTTCTTTGGTGATGAACGATAGTATATCCATTAAGTTAGGGGAACCATGTACTTTGACCGTTACTATCACACCCTCCGTTGAATCTGATAGTTTGACATTCGAGCCTTTGTTGTCATCTGATAATGAGAATGTCGTCTCCCTCGAGTCTGAGAGCGTTAAATCATATAATGGCTTGTATTACTATGTAGTCAACCTTATTGCTAAGACTGCCGGAGAAGCGACAATTACCATTACTGATAAAATTTCCGGATTGCAGGCAATGTGTGTGGTTGAAGTGATAAACGATGATGTCGTGAGCAACGATGAAATCGCTGATGACGATGAATGTATTGATGAAAAAGATGAGACTATTGACAAGGAAGGTGAATCTGTTGACAAGGAAGGTGAATCTATTGACAAGGAAGATGAGACCGTTGATGAGGAAGATTCTCTTGAAGATGGAACAGCTATACTTGAGGCAGTTTTGAGCCCTAAAGGAGTAGAAATAAGTAATGGGACAATATATTTGGATACCTCCACTTTGGTTTCTTTATATTCGATAAACGGTCAATTAATTTATAGAGGCTATACAAATCGTATAGAAAGATTACCTTGTGGGATATATATCATGCATTGCTCAGGACAAAAGAAAAAAGTCGTGATTCGATGAGCTTCCAATAAACGAAACACTATATACATCGGTAATGCGGTGATGATATTACTTATGTTTATTGAATTGGATAGGAAAATATTTTGTAAATTTGCATTTGAATAATAACATAAAAATAATACAGACATGATAGATGAAGAAATAGCCTCTGGTATAAAAGATGAATACGGGGTGCGGTATAGCCAAGACGGAAAGCGTCTGCTGCAATGTGAGAATAAGAAAATTGAAAATTATTCTGTCAAGGAAGGAACAGAAGATATACGCTCCTCCGCTTTTTGGAAATGCCAAGATTTGAAACACGTTAAATTACCTGAAAGTTTGAGACATATCGGACCATACGTTTTTGCTGACTGTATAAAGTTGGAAACCATTGAGTTGTCACACGGATTGATTTCTATTGGTGATTATGCGTTCAGATCTTGTGAGAGTTTGACGGTAGTAGAATTGCCGGATACCGTTATATCTTTAGGAAATGGGGTGTTCTGTGATTGCACGAATATGGTTGTGGTAAAATTTCCTTATAGTTTGGCTACTATTGCGGGAGCCCCGTTTTATGTATCTCCTATGAATGAAAAAGCTGGCGTCACAAATCTTTTGTCAAAAATCTATGTGATATGCCCTCCCGATATTGGTAAGTATGGCGTGGAGAAGAAATTCAAGAGAATGTTTCCTAAAAAGTTTCATGACAAATTGGTCATTACTGATAAATTACCGGATGACTGGAAAAACGAGAAGCCTACAATACAGAAACCTACAATACAATATGACAGCCCTGTTATGATGTATGGCTGGGGAGGTAACCACAGCACAAGTTTATTATTGGTATTCGACCCTGATGCATTTAAAGATGGATATATGTGTATAGCTATTGAGGATGGCTATCTTGGTCTGGATGAGCTTACACCCCAGGAGTATATAGAGAAAAACTGCAGTGGCTTGAAATATGTGGATAGTTATATTAAGGAAGACGAAGATGGTATGCGATATATATTCGCACAAGTGGATGAGAATGCCGTAAAGCATGGCAGGAAACCAATTCTCGACTATCTGATTTCCGGATATGCGGCAGGGGAGTTCAGGGTTAAGGTTTATTTTTTGACACCAAATAAAAAAGACGCATCCCGATACGCCTGGAAATTATTATATAATGAAGAATTTTGTTGCAAGTAAAAGTAATTAAGAATTGTATAAACAGGAAAGTCGCATAGTATATGCTGTGCGGCTTTTTGTGTGTTCACCAAACTTTTTTAGGCTTCATCCGCACTGCAAACCCTCCTTAAGGGAGATTTAGTAACCTTGTTCCCTCACTATGGGGGAGGGTTAGGGAGGGGCTCTTTCTATGGAGTGTTAGATAGGGAGCACTGCACGAACACTTTGTCCGCAGTATCGGAGAGGCCAATTTTTGAGGAAATCTTTGTCATTGAATGTTAGGGCGAAAGCACGTCGAGTATCTTCGGTGTCGGGAGTGGAACTCCAGTAGTAGCCCATTTCGGAGGTGGCATAGTAGTCGGTATTGGTACGGCTGCCGGCAGCAGGCAAGAATATGCGCTTGCCGTTTTTGCCGGTTACTATGTAACCGTCATGAGTGCCTACTGTCGTCCATTCTCCCTTGCACTTCGAGACTAGCTCCTCACACTCCTCTTTTGTAGGCATGCGCCACTTGCCACCCCAGTTGACTTGTGCGGCATCGCGCTCGGCATCACCGGCAATGTCGTTGATGGTCCGCCCGAAGGTATAGCACGTGGCTTTAGTGTACTTTTTGCTCGTCTCTCCTTTGCCCCAAGCGTAATAGTCGCCATATTGGGAAGGTGTCTCCGCCCCGACATTGCATGTAGCCCACTTCACGCTCAGCCCCAAGTCAACATAGTCATGTCCATTCTCTGTACCGCTCGCATTATCCACAAGCTCCTGCTCCACAGGGTCATCTATTACAGGTGCTGTAACACTTACTATAGAATCCCCGGCAGATGTGCTGCCCGTAACCTTCAGATGTTTCACGGCAAAAACCACGATTATCGCCACCACAATCACGAAAATCACAAACAACAGGAAATTCCGCATATAATGGTGCTTCTTACGTCTCGGCGGGCGACCGAAACCACCATTTGGTCCATGCCCCTCGTAATGTCCATTACCACCATTCCGGCCACCATTATTCCCGTGTACAACATTATGTCCGCCGTTGTTCCCGAAATTTCCCTCTTTCTGTTTATTTTCCTTTCTCTCTTTCATGATATGTTTTTTTTATGTATTGGAAATAACCCCAAAAGCTAATTTCCAACTTTTGGGGCTCATTAATAATTGGTATTTAATTTTTCATGCTTAATTTTTAATTCCCCTCAAGCAATCTTGCTGTTCCCTCCCTATGGGGGAGGGCTGGGGATGGGCTTTCCTTAAGTGGTAGGGTTAGGGATGGGCTTTCCCTAAGTTGGGATTAGTTAGGGATGGGCTCCTATATCCCCATTTTCTTCCTGATGTCTTTCGGTATGGCGTTCTTGTTGACAAGGAGGTCCATTGTTTTGTAAGCCACATAATTCTTGCTCATGTACCAGATACCCTTGTATTCACCATATTCGCCCCACGAGTTCTTCACCATGTAGTATTCTCTGCCATTTTGGTCGGTTGCGATGCCATAAATCAGCATGCCATGGTCATCTGTCGTCTCCCAGTTGTCGTAAGCCTCCTGGCGCATTTCCTGTGTAGGAATAATCTCCGGCGCGTCAACTCCAAGAGAGTCGAGCTTCGTCTTTTTTTCCGTTGCCGACAACTTGAACCACCTGTCAGCATCCGTTCCAGCCATACTGCGTGCCTTCTTCACATCGTAAGCAATGCCTAGACCGTTGCGCGTGAAGCCGTCCTCTGTAACGTCACCGCCCCAGGCTACTGTGTAGCCTTCATTTACGGCATTGTCGATAATCCTCATCATGTCCTCCATCGGCACGTTGTAGCTAAGAGGCCAACGCCAGTTGTCCTCTACCTCAACGACAAATTGAGACCAGAATGGGTAGTGGTTGTAGCTCGTGATAGAAACATAATCATCAAGGTCAAGACCAAGACTATTTACGAAGGTCATAGGAGTATAACTGACACCCTCGTATGTGAACGTCTCCGGGCATTTGCCAAGATAACCGTCGAGAATACCCTGCAAACCAGTTTTCCACGCTCCCGAAATCTTCTTTGCCTTGCTCTTTGCGACTGCCTCAACGTAAGGAGTCATAGCATCAAAAAACTCATCGAAATTTGCCAAAGTGTCTCCGTACAGCGTTCCTGGCAAAGGCATCGCATCTTCAGGACAGATACCGTAATTCTGCAGGCAATACAACACATCGTATGCGCTGCCGCCCTGTGAGAACGACACGTCCCCGTGCATACGGACCGATTTGATGGCGCGGTCCATATAAGTATGGTTGGCAACAAACATCTCGCACAGGTCATACGTCTTTCCTGTTTTCTTGAGTATCTCGCTCTCGAAATAGCTCAACGTGGAGTATGCCCAGCAGGTGCCGCTTCTGTTCTGGTCCTTGATACTCGTAATCGGATTCTCCTTCACTGTTGTGAACACAGGCTTCTTCTTGTCAACAGAATCCTTATTCTCTTCCTGTGCTTTTGCGCCTGTCGCGATTATCGCCAACAGGCCAATAATAATTAAATGTCTCATATTCTTAATGTTTCGTTTAAGTGAATGTAGAGTAAGGCTCGCTTTAACTCTACTGAGCGTGAGAAAATTCACGCACCGCGTAATTCTTCATTCTTAATTATCAACAAACTATAAAACAGTCTTGCGATCCTCTCCTAATGGGGGTTTAGAGGGGGCTTCTCATTCTTTCCATGTCATCAGGATGATATGGAATAATTTCCTCTCCCAGAAACCTGCACCCATCTTCCGTTATCAGGACATCGTCCTCGATGCGTATTCCTCCGAAGTTCTTGTAAGTCTCAAGGATATCATAGTTGATGAACTCTTTGTGCAGACCACGCTCCTTCCAATCGTCTATGAGTGCGGGGATGAAATAAATTCCTGGCTCATCAGTCAGCACGAAACCCTCCTCAAGGCGGCGACCCATGCGCAGACAGTTGGTGCCAAACTGTGTCGAGGGCTGTATCTCATCGTCAAACCCCACATAGTTCTGCCCAAGCCCTTCCATGTCGTGCACATCAAGGCCCATCATGTGGCCAAGTCCATGTGGCAGGAACATAGCGTGCGCACCGGCTTTCACAGCCTCGTCAACGTCTCCCTTCATCAGTCCGAGCTCTTTAAGCCTTTCGGTCATCAGTTTGCATACCGCAATATGTACGTCATAGTACATCACGCCAGGTTTCGCCACCTCAAGCACGTAGTCGTGGCATGCCTCCACTATCTGGTAAATCTCCAACTGCTTTTGGGTGAACTTGCCGTTTACCGGGTATGTCCTCGTGTGGTCAGAACAGTAGTTGTTCATATTCTCCGCCCCGGCATCGCAGAGAACAAGTCTGCCGCTTTCGAGTCTGTTCCACGATGGGTTGCCGTGCATTATCTCACCATGCTGCGTGAATATTGGTGCGAAACTCACCATAGCACCGAAACCATTTGCTATACCAGTGATACGCCCACTGATGAACTTCTCGGTAAGACCCGGCTCGGTAAGCCTCATCGCCGTGGTGTGCATCTTGTAGCCGATAGCACACGCCTTCTCTATCTCCTCTATTTCCTGCTTTTCCTTCACAGAGCGCATCTTTACTACTGCCTTAATCAGCTCCACAGAGGCATCTTCCCTTTGCTTGGCGTGATGTATGCCAAACAAGTCGGAAATCTGAAGCATGGTGTCGTGTCGGTATGGCGGCAGGTAGTGTATCCTGCGACCCTGCTGGATAGCGTTCTCACAAATCACCTTCAGAGATGATATCGGGGCGGTGTTGGCTACTCCCACGCTGTTGGCCATGTCGCGCACGCTGTCAACAGCTCCGTACCACACGATGTCCTCGATGTCGATGTCGTCCCCGAAAAGCGTCTCCACGTCCTCATCGAAGTCTATCACTGCCACAAGACCGCTCTGGTTCAGTCCGAAATAGTACAGAAACGTGGAGTCTTGCCTGAATGGATAATACCCATTGGCAGGATAATTGGCAGGCGATTCGTTGTTTCCAAAGAATATGGCGATGCCTCCCTTGACGAGCTTTTTCAGTTCGGCACGCCTGTTAATGTATGTTTCCTTATTGAACATATAGTTGTTTTTATTACATTTATCTGCAAAGATATGTATTTTCAGACGAAATTACTACCTTTGCATAAAGTTTTTATAACTATTTATCAAATACATTGTAATAAGGATTAATATCATGAGTATAGCATCGTTCTTGGCTTCTCCCCATTCTACGGCTTTCTCTTTCGAGATACTGCCCCCTCTGCGGGGCAAAAACATCAGTATGCTCTTTAATACCATCGAGAGACTGTTGCCATTCAACCCCGCTTACATCAACATCACCACACACCGTACCGACGTGGTTTACAAGGAGGTGGAAGGGGGCTTCTTCCGTAAGTTCACCCAGCAGAAACGACCAGGCTGCACGGCAATAGCTATCGCCTTGAAAATGAAATATGGCATCACGCCTGTGCCGCATGTGATATGCAGCGACTATACTAAAACAGAGCTTGAAGACGTGCTCATCGACCTCTCTTTTATGGGGATAACCGATCTACTGGTGCTCCGCGGCGACCGTGCCGCCGGCTCCAACCGTTTCATCTCTGTCGTGAACGGGCATAGCCATGCCATCGGAATGTGTCAACAGGTGAACGACTTCAACCGTGGACTGATGATCGACGGCACCGAACAGGCGCCACAGACTGTTCCCTTCACCTACGGCGTCGCTGGCTATCCTGAGAAGCACGAAGAGGCTATGAACATGGACACCGACATCGGCTACCTTAAGGCGAAGGTTGACGCAGGGGCGAAATACATCGTAACACAGATGTTTTTCGACAACAGCAAGTATTTCAATTTCGTTGACAAGTGCAGAAACCGTGGCATTAGAGTGCCTATAATCCCTGGTATCAAACCGCTTACATCGCTAAACCAAAGGGAACTGTTGCCTAAGACGTTCCATATCGACTTCCCAGAGGAGCTTGTCGAAGCGCTGCAACGCTGCAAGTCGAATGATGACGTGAAGGCTGTCGGCATTGAATGGGGGATAGCACAGGCGAAAGAGCTGAAAGCCGCAAATGTGCCGAGCATCCATTTCTATAGCATGAGTGCCTCGACATCAGTGGAACAAATTGCCAAACAGGTTTATTGATGCGTAACAAGAAACAGTTTTATTGATAATGCATAACAACAATACGGCGCACATCCTCTCTGATATCCTCAAGAAACGGATTATGATTCTCGACGGCGCAATGGGAACCATGATCCAAAGTCTCAACCTCTCTGAAAATGATTTCAGAGGAGATGTTTTCAAAGAGCATGACGTGCGTTTGCAGGGCAACAACGACTTGCTCGTGCTTACCCGTCCTGACATCATCGCAAATATTCACCGTGCTTATCTTGAGGCAGGGGCCGACATCATCGAGACGGATTCGTTCAGTGCGCAAGGCATCTCGCAAGCGGAATATCACACCGATGACTATGTCGTTGAGATAAACAGAGCAGCGGCCCGTATCGCACGTGCGGAGGCTGACCGCATGACTAAGCTCACCCCAGATAAGCCTCGCTTCGTGGCTGGCTCAATAGGACCTACCGGCAAGACGGCTTCTATGTCGCCCAACGTTGACGACCCTGCTTTCCGTGCTGTATCTTTTGATATGCTCTGCTCGGCTTACCGTCAACAGATGACTGCTCTTATCGAAGGGGGCGTTGACATATTATTGATAGAGACTATTTTCGATACATTAAACGCGAAAGCCGCTTTGGAGGCAGCACGCCTCTCTTTTGAGAATAACAACAAGACATTACCAATAATGCTCTCCGTTACTGTGGCCGACGCTTCGGGGAGAACTCTCTCCGGACAGACTTTGGAGGCCTTTGTAACATCCGTGTCCCATGCCAATGTATTCAGTATAGGTCTCAACTGCTCTTTCGGAGCAAGGCAGATGTTGCCGTTCCTGCGACAGATTTCCAACCTCGCCCCCTGTTTCGTAAGTGCTTATCCTAATGCCGGACTACCCGACGTTATGGGCAACTACGACGAGACTCCGCACACCATGCACGAGAGTATCTCCGCTTTCATCAACGAGAGCCTCGTCAACATCGTGGGCGGCTGCTGCGGCTCCACTCCTGAACATATCCGTTGCATTGCTCGTTCTGTCGCTAAAGAGACAAAAATCCGTTTACCGCACAACAGCAAAAAGGCGTGGCTCGCCGGACTTGACCCTTTCAACTCCAACGGCTCATTCATAAATATTGGGGAACGTTGCAACGTGGCCGGCAGTCGTAAATTCCTTCGCCTGATAAATGGGAAGTCCTACGATGAGGCTCTCTCCATAGCTCGCAAACAAGTGCGCGATGGCGCTATGGTGCTCGACATAAACATGGACGACAGCATGCTCGACGCTGCCAAGGAGATGCAGAATTTCCTCCTCCTATTGGCTTCCGACCCCGAGACAGCACGCCTTCCGTGGATGATTGACTCCTCCCGCTTTGAGGTTATCGAGACTGGTCTGAAATGTATTCAGGGCAAGCCTATCGTCAACTCTATCTCTCTCAAGGAGGGCGAGAATGTTTTTTTAAAACACGCCCAAAGAATACAGCAACTCGGCGCGGCGGTCATCGTAATGGCTTTCGATGAACAGGGGCAGGCTACTACTTTCGACCGAAAAATAGAAATATGTTCCCGAGCCTATCA
The DNA here is from genome assembly GCA_021204605.1 of Prevotella sp. GTDB lineage: Bacteria > Bacteroidota > Bacteroidia > Bacteroidales > Bacteroidaceae > Prevotella. Next base: position 10,160 of record JAJPZD010000267.1, on the reverse strand, counting down.
TCTGCTTACCCAAAAGCTGTCTTTCCCTCAAGAGGATATAATTTTCGACCCTAATGTTCTCACCATTGCAACTGGCATGAAAGAACACGACAGTTATGCTCTTGACTTCATCCGTGCCACTAAGTGGATCCACGACAACCTCCCCGGTGCGAAGGTGAGCGGAGGTGTAAGCAACCTCTCGTTCTCGTTCCGTGGCAACAACTACCTTCGCGAGGCAATGCATGCCGTGTTCCTCTTCCATGCTATTAAAGCCGGACTTGACATGGCAATCATGAACCCTTCAACCAAGGTGATGTACACAGACATTCCACACGATTTGCTCGTTGCTCTTGAGGATGTGATACTCTGCCGCAAGCCAGATGCCACGGAGAGCCTCGTTGACATCGCTGAAAAATATAAAGATGCGCAGACTGCCAAAAAGGAAGAACCTATTGACCGAAAGACAGTTCCTCTTGCCGACAGGCTCGTCAATGCTCTGCAAAAAGGCGACAGTGAGTTCTTGGAAACCGACTTGCACGAGGCGTTGAACGAATATCCCTCCCCACAGGCTATTATCGAGGGCCCGCTTATGAGCGGTATGCAACTTGTAGGCGAGTTGTTCGGCGCTGGTAAGATGTTCCTACCGCAAGTTGTCAAAACCGCACGCACTATGAAACAGGCGGTGGAGATACTTCTGCCTTTCATCAAGATAGGCAACGCTTCAGGAGACGTGAGGAAAAACGGCAAGTATCTTCTCGCCACGGTGAAGGGCGACGTGCACGACATCGGCAAGAATATCGTTTCTGTCGTCATGGCGTGCAACAATTTCGAGGTAATAGACCTCGGCGTAATGGTCCCAGCAGAGAAAATAGTAGAGATAGCTATCCGTGAGAATGTCGATTTCATAGCTCTCAGCGGACTTATCACTCCTTCATTGGACGAGATGTGCCACGTTGCGGAATGCTTGAAAATGGCGGGTATCAGCAAACCGCTTTTCGTCGGCGGCGCAACAACATCCGACCTCCATACGGCAGTGAAAATCGCTCCTCTTTACGATGGACCCGTGTTCCGTGTCCGTGATGCGGCGCAGAACCCAGTACTCGCTATGCAACTGAAAGGCAAAGAGCGCGACCATGTCCTCGCCTGCCTGCGCTTCGAACAGGAACAGTTGCGACAAAGTCAGGTGCGCAGCGACAACACGTCTTACAGTGATGCCGATGCACTCAAACACCGCCTTAATATCAACTGGGATGCAGAAGCCATCGTGCCACCTACTTTCAAGGGCAGCCGTTTCTTTCCCAATATCAGCATAAAAATCGTCAGACACTACATCAACTGGATTTATTTCTATCACCTGTGGGGCGTGCGTCCTGCCTCACCGGAAGCGGATAACATCCGGCAAGAGGCGGAACTACTGATTGACCAGCTCGAAACCCAACATTCCCTCCGTGCCGAAGTATGCTTTTATGATGCCTACGGCACCAACGACAGCATCGTTGTGTGTCATGAAAACAACAGGAGAAAGGATTTGACGAATAATGAAAATATTGAAAAAGCAAACGGTGCATTTCCCGACAGCAGCAATGGCAACCGTCAAGATATGAAGCTGACGATTATAGAAACACCCCGCCAGCACCACGAATCGGAGAGCGGAAATTGTCTTTCATTGTGTGATTTTGTTGCTCCCCAAGGCAAGAATGACCATATCGGAGTCTTTGCCGTAACGGTCTCAAAGTCCTTCACAAAGCGTCTTGAAGAACTGAAAGCGCAGTGCGACCAATACCGAGCTTTGTTGATGCAGAGTGTCGGCGACCGATTAGTTGAGGCAGCCAGCGAATGGCTGCACTCCGAAGTGCGCCGCTCCCTTTGGGGCTATGCACGCAACGAGCACCTTTCAATAAAAGAAATGTTCCAGGCAGCATACCAGGGCATCCGCCCCGCCGTAGGCTATCCTTCCCTGCCCGAACAGAAAACAATCTTCGCCCTTGCCCACTTGATTCATTTCGATAAATTGAACATCACCCTCACCGAGAATGGCGCCATGTACCCTCAGTCCTCTGTCTGTGGCATCTACATCTCTAATCCCCACTCCCGCTATTTCTTTATCAGAAAATGAGGAATGAATGTACATAACAGACTAATCATATCTTTATATCATAATGATCAGAAGAAAACAAATCAATGAAACAGGAATAGATAGAATTCCATACGATTTCAGCGTTCATGATGCATGGACCGCTTATATTTGCGTAAATTGCAATCACCTGAACTATGTACATATCGGAAACCAATTATTATCTCCCGAAGAAGCATTGGAAACACAATCTTGGGAATGTGAAGAATGTGGGTATATACATAGTAAAGACTCCGATTTACCGGCAAAACTAACTAATTGGAAACCAGAACTTCTTGAAAAAGAAAGTGTTACGACACAAAGGTTTTGGAAGGCGTTCTTCTTGACAGCCACCGAAAATCCTGAGGCTTATTGGAAACGGTGCAATATGTGTGGGAGAATTTTGCCTAACCATGCTTTTAGCAAACACAAAGATTGGGGTCCTTTGGAAAAACAAATGGAATGTCGTGCCTGTAAAGGTGCTATAAATTCCATTTTAAACGATAAACGAACCATTGAACAATTACGTGAAAGCTCCATTCGCAGAAGAATTGCTGATTTATTTGTTGCTGAACAAAACGAAACTATTAATATTCAGGATTTATTTGAACGTTTTGACCGAAAATGCTTCAAAACAGGTAAGCCTTTGGATATTAACAAAAGTGGCTCTTGGCATATCGACCATATTTTACCTTCTAAGTATTTATATCCGCTTACTGTCAGAAATGCTGCTTTATTATCCGCAGAAGCCAACAGTAACAAAAGGGATAGATGGCCAAGCGAATTTTATACTAATAAAGAATTGGTTGATCTGGCAAGAATAACTGGAGCTCCTCTTGAACTGATAGCAAGCAAAACACCTGTTGTAAATAACAATATAGACGTGAACAAAGGTATTGACAAATATCTCAATGTAAGAAATTCCAGCGATTTGCCTAAGCGTATAAACGAAATAAAACGTATTATTTCCGATTATAATTTATTGGATTTGGTTGACGAAAACCATAAGAAAATTCTCAATGATAATTTATGGTCATAAAGATGATATGTTGATACGATAAGCGTATCACCTTTTTAATACAATAACAAATACTGATGGTCTGTAACAGTACCAATGTCTTTTATACCGAACTTATTACAATGGGATACGCTCTCATCAAATAATTCTGAATGCTCAAACCAACGCTTACTGATCATTTTCAGCATTACTCCCATATCGCATTTTTTACTCTTCCCTAAATGAAGCACTACTAATCCACCGCTCTTCAACCGCTCTTTTGCTTGTGATAATATCGGTATATATACAAAAAAACTCCTTTTCTGCCGTTCATCAATATACGATTGCGGCATTGTCTTAAAATCCTTCGGCTCCCAGCCACTGAACCATAAACGTATCCAATTTGCTGAATAAAATCTCGTGCTGTCATAAAACGGCGGGGATGTTATTATGGCATCTAAATCATTGATCTCATCGGGCCATGTATGTGTTGAATCTTGTAAATAGATTTTCCCTGAAACAAATATCGGAGGTATCTCTTGTGAAAAGTATTTCCCAACCTTCAAATATAGTTTTTCAATTAAATTTTTATATGCAAATTCTCCCGTCGGGGCGTAGGGTATTATGGGATGTGATGTCCTGCTCAAAGCGTATGGCCTGTTCCCATGCAGAATATGTAATAACGAAGAAATAACAACCATCTCACTTGCATTCTCCGGCTTGTTCTCTAAAAAGAATTTACGCGCTTTTAATATCTCCTTGAATGTGTTTATTTCATAATATTCTTTCAAACTCCTGTTTAATCCGAATGTGGAGTACTTTATTAAATCTTCGTCAACTTCATCGTACATTTTTATATAATTATCCAATCTCTCAATATATCTAAACGCCTCAGCCTCATTGGTCATTCCTACTTTTGCTTGCGATATATAATAACACATTTTACTTATATCCATACCGTATGACTCTATACCGTTCAGGGCTCCTTCAAAAGGTATAGTGCCAACACCACAAAACGGATCAAAGATTTTTCCTCCCGACGGGGCAAATGTCTTTATCAAATGATATGCAATGGCTGGTTTCAGTTTTCCTTGATATGAACACAAAGAATGATTTCCGTTACCCCAATTCTTCTTCGAATAGGGCTCCGCTTGATGGGGCAGCTTATTTTTAAAATGCGCCCACCTGTCTTCCCAACTGTTATTTTGTATTATACAATCATTCATTTGTCATAACGATTAAAACCTGTTCCACAATTTTACCGCCTCTTGAACGGCGTTCCCTAAGTTTCTTCTTTTCTATAAAATTATATCCAATACTTTCCAATATTTCTATAAGTATATCATCTGTTCGTATATGGACACCATTGAAAACAGAGTCGCCAATATCTATTAACAAATTTGCCCCTTTTTCTAATTTCGGACGCAAGGCATTGAATATTTGGTACATTTCTGAAAAATAGCACTTTGCCATTTGAGGTATTCTCATATCGTATGCTGTTTCTTTCAATGCTATCAGCGTCTTGGATAACTGCATACTCTTTGATTCTATATCTATATCCAAAAAGTTGGTTAACTTAACATCATTAATGCCACTCGTCAATATCTCATCCCTGAACATTCGCAAATCTGATGCCGTCCGCAAATATCCCAAGAACCAGAGCTCCAACTTTGTATTTCTTATATAATTTGTACCGTTTAAATAGGGTGGACTCGTTATAACACAGCCTATCTTATCACACGTTACCTTATCTATGCATTTCGCATTGGCATGGAGTAATGTATGACTGTATCTGACATTATCAACACTTTCATATTTAAGGTCGTTATTTATTTCATTGAGTTTTGTATTCAATAAATCCGAAAAATCCGGCACTCCCTTTTCTAATTCTTTTTTGGTCTTAAAACGCAAGTCTCCTTGTTTTTTCAAATATGATGCCGGTATCAGACATGCCAATACTGCAATTGTGAAAATATCTTTTGTCAAAGAATCTGGTTCTGCGTTTAAGAATGATTTCACTCTTAATATTTCATTGTAATTGTCATCAGAAAAGTAAATGCTGCTCTTGAAAACTTTTTTGTAGTTGGCATCCAATTCCACATCGGTCTTTAAATTTGATTGTATTTGCCTGTTCCTCATAACAAGTAATTTATCACCGATTGACTTCCTTTCGTCTTGCAATAACCTCAAAACATCGAGCTTGGTTTTTATAAGGAATTGCAAAAGGGGATTGATTTCTGAATAATAGCTGCTGTATCCCAATGCATCCGAAGCGAATATTGTTGTTCCCGTCCCGGCAAAAGGATCATATATTTTACACTTTTTACTGATATATTTTTTTATCAATGTTTTAACAAATTCTGGTGAATACCCCTCTATATATGGATACCACCTGTTGAAAGGTATTAATTTACTGCTTTTAAATGTAACATCCGAAGATGCTATTATGCTTCTGTTTTCTTGTATTGCTTTTTCAAGTAAGAATTTTATAAACTGACTGATATTTCTCCTGTCTTTCTCTGCCGCAACACACAATTCTGTGTAATCTGAAAAACCGATTATATTTCTTATCTCCTGACTTGACAATTTATTCACAATTATATATAAATCATCTTCCTTTTCGTTAAAGGCGGTAGGACCCACTCTTGACTTCATATTTTTCTTATCCGTAAATGATATCGATTTGAAGGTCTGCATCGTCGTTTTATTATAATATGATAATTACATTGCAAATATACATCTTTTTTTTGACCTATGCAATTTTTCTTATAACTTATTTTTTTCTCAAACTTCACAAGTAAAAAAACGAAAGAAAAGACACAGGGATTTCCGTAAGTAGCTGAAAATATGATTTCTTACCAACAATACAGACAAACTCAACCATTTATACAATTTTATATCTAAAATGCGCTTGTTAGCAATTTGCGAAACTTGAGCACCTTAATAAAACGCCCCATTGTCGGTTTGGGCAATGGGGCATTCTGTCTGTGGAAATTATGTCAGTTGTTGTTGTCGAGAGATACGGCGAAGTAAGCCTTCTTGCCTGTCGGATAGATACCTTGTATGTACAGAACAGGATCCTTGCTTACGGAGGCCTCCTTGACAGCATCCTGGAGGTCATCGATAGTCTTCATCGTCTCGTCGTTTACTTTCTGTATAATGAAACCCTTGTTGATGCCATTGTCCTTGAACGCACCATTGTCAACCTTTACGACAACAAGACCACTGTTGATGTTGAGCTGCTTCTTCTCAGAGTCGTTGATCTCACGGAATGTGCAGCCAAGCACATCGAGGTCGGCGTTCTTGACCACGTTGGTGTTGCCCTGTGCGTTCTTCAGAGTGGCGGTAGCCGTTTTTTCTTTCTTGTTGTGTATGAAAGTTACCGTAACCTTGTCGCCAGGACGTTTGTTGGTGAGATACTCCTGCATCTCCGCCATTTTCTTCATGTCCTTGCCATCGAGTTTGGTGATAACGTCACCGCTTTCAATGCCGGCCTCAGAAGCCGCACTGTTGTCCTCAACAGATGAGACATAAACACCCTCCATAGTGCCAAGGTCGATTTCCTTGCCTTTGGATTTCTGGTCATCCACATACTTGTTGACATCTGACCCCATGACACCGAGGAGCGCCCTCTGCACGGTGCCATATTCCTTCAGGTCTGCCACAACCTTGTTCATTATAGTGGTAGGGATGGCGAAGCCATAGCCGCTATAGCTGCCTGTCTGTGAATAGAGCATGGCATTGATGCCTACAAGTTCACCCTCTGTGTTGACGAGAGCACCCCCTGAGTTCCCGGCATTGATAGCGGCATCCGTCTGAATGAACGATTCAACGCCGTTTGCGCCAAGTGAGCGGGCCTTCGCACTTACGATACCAGCCGTTACTGTCGAGTTGAGGTTGAAAGGATTGCCCACGGCAAGCACCCATTCGCCCACTTTCAGTTTGTCGCTGTCGCCTATAGGCAGGGTTGGCAGGTTGGTGGCATCGATCTTGATAAGTGCTAAGTCTGTCGTCTTGTCGGTGCCGATGATACGTGCGGAGTATTCCTTGTTGTCATTGAGAGTTACTGTCAGCTCATCAGCCCCCTCAACGACATGGTTGTTGGTTACGATATATCCGTCGGCCGATATTATAACACCGGAACCGGCACCCTCTTTCTTTGGAGTCTGCACCTGTCGCTTCTGTGTGCCGCCATTGCCTCCTGGATTGCCGAAGAAACCGAAAGGGTCGAAGAAATCGCCGAATGGGTCAGACTGCACGTCTATTGTCTGCACCTTACTGTTTTGCAGGAACCTGATGTGCACCACGGCAGGCAGTGCCTTCTCTGCGGCGTATGTCAGGTCAACTGGTTGTGCTGGGATGTTGCCTGGGACATTATTGGCATTTGCCTTGATGAAAGCCCCTGTGGAAAGTGCGACAGCAACAATGCTTATCGCATAGACTAAATAGTTTGATAACTTCTTCTTCTTCATTTTTTATCGTTTTATAAGTTTAATATATCTAACTGATTATTTTCTTGCAAAATTAACGGCAAAAATCCTTTAAACTGACATATTGGCGTAATATTTGTTCTCTTTTAACACAAGAAACGGCACAGTTAACGGCAATTAGTGAATTGAGATTTAAGAGTTAAGAAATAAGAATTGGATCTATCCTGGAATAGTGGAAAAATAAATGTTTTTCCTTTCTTGCAAACTAATCGTTACGCAAAAATGAATTTTTAATTTTTATTTTTTAATTTTTATTTTGATAACTCGTAGAGTTTTCATTATTTTTGCAAAAGATACAGTGTTCCGGTCTGCCGCCGGCACCGAAGCGTGCGGGAGGAAAGTCCGGGCAGCATAGGACATTCCACTTCCGAAAATAGAAGCTGTTGGTGACAGCAGGAGATGCAGAAGAAAACAACCGCCACGTTTATGTGGTAAGGGTGAGAAGGCGGGGTAAGAGCCCACCAGCCGGCAGGCGACTGCCGGGCTGTGCTATCTGGAAGCTGCAAGTTCGCGTAAACCATCGTCAGAGGGCTGTCCGTCCGATATACCAGCGATGGAGGGTAGAATGCTCGACTCGTGGGGTGACTCACGTGGTAGATAAATGGCAGACGCTGTGGCATGCGAGAGCATGACATGGAACAGGACCCGGCTTACAGGAGCACTGTCTCTTTTTTGGTAAATACTATTTCTGGTCCAATGTCTGTAATATGAAAAAACTGGCAAGGAGGATTATCGGTTTTGTGAAGGTGGATATCTGGCGGATAACGCGTCAGGAGGTGTCTCCCTTGAGATATTTCATTTACGGAATTATAAAGAAGGTCTATTTGGCTGTGGAATATGCCACGACAAAGAGAATGATGAACACGGCTTCGGCATTGACATATTCCACACTGCTTGCCATAGTGCCGATTTTTGCCGTCGTCTTCGCCATTGCGCGGGGCTTCGGCTACAATAAATATATAGAGACGTGGTTCCGCGATGCCTTTGCCAGTCAGCCACAGGCTGCGGAGATAATCATCGGCTTCGTGAACTCATATTTAGTACACACAAAGAGAGGACTGTTTCTTGGCATAGGACTGCTGTTCATGTTGTGGACAGTGATAATGCTTATCAACAACATAGAGCATGCGTTCAACTATATCTGGCAGGTTAAGAAGCCGAGAAGTATCTTCAGGACAGTAACCGACTATATGGCGATGTTCCTCCTTGCGCCGATAATCATAGTGATTACATCGGGTATATCCATTTTCATGGCTACTGTAGCCGGGCAGCTTGAGGAATATATAATTATCTCGCCGATAATACGCTTTATGATCGACTTGATGCCTTTTATGCTGATGTCCGCAGTGTTTATTATATTATATGTGTTCATGCCAAATACACGGGTGAGGTTCAGTTGCGCCATCGTGCCAGGCATATTGGCTGGTGTGGCAATGCAGGGATTGCAGTTGTTTTACATCCACTCGCAGATATGGGTGAGCAGCTACAACGCCATTTATGGCTCGTTTGCGGCTTTGCCCTTGTTCATGCTGTGGATACAGATATCGTGGACAATATGCTTGTTTGGAGCTGAATTGTGCTATACCAACCAAAATCTTGAGGATTTTGCGTTCAAGGCGCAGACTGAAAACCTAAGTCACCGTTATCATATTATGTTGAGCACCTTGCTTGCCAGCCGTGTATGCAAGCGTTTCGACAAGGGAGAGAGACCTTACACGGCATTGGAGCTGAAATTGGAGACGGGAATACCGATACGTATAACCAACGACCTGCTGTATGAGCTTACCAAAGTGCACATCCTTACGGAGATATCCACTGACGAGAAAGGGGAGGAGAGGAGATACCAGCCGGCGGAGTCGCTGTCATTGCTCAGTGTCGGCGCACTTGTTGACCGCTTGGAGTCGGATGGCAGGTGGACAATGGAATTTGACATGCACATCTTAGATACTCCCAACTGGAAGAAAATCATGAAGCTGCGCAAGGACTTTTTGAACGGTCAAAGAGATGTGCTGCTGAAGGATTTATAAAGACCCTCACTACTCTACCTCTGCTTTCCCTTCGTCAACAGATTTTATCTCATCAATCTCATCCTCGTCAAACCATGTGCTGAGCTTCGCCTTCGCTTTTGCCTTTATCTCCTCCGATACGTTGCCATACACCTTATTTAATACGTAGAGAAGAACGGCTAAATCGTCACCGAGACCGACAATAGGAATGGCATCGGGTATCACGTCAAGGGGACTTATCAAATATCCCAAAGCTCCTATTATTATGGCCTTGTCTTTTACTGATACCTTGTCGTTTTGAAGGGTGTAGTAAAGGATTAGTGCGGTATATACCAATTTCGCACCCGCACGCTTTGCTATTCTTGATATCGTCTCTACAAATCCACTGTTGGTGAACTTGTTGGAATATGACATGAAATCTGGTAAATTCATATTCTATAATGTGTTATTAGGTTTGAGGAATATTAGTCGCTGCAAAAGTACTGAAAAATTTCCGTTCTTACAAGAATTTGCAATCCAAATTAAATCCCCTCACTAACACTCCAAAGGAAAGCCCCTCCCTAACTTTCCCAAAG
>JAJPZD010000265.1:1074-6358 GCA_021204605.1 Prevotella sp. | reverse complement strand
GGCGTATCAACCGCAATGACGTGCTTGTGATCACATCAAACAACCGTGACAACCTTTTCAAGACAATTCGAGAAAATTTTGATGCCAATTATAATAACAAGTTGGATGACTACAACATAATTCTCACCACCGATGTGCTTGCGGAGGGTGTCAACCTGCACAGGGCGAATGTCATAGTAAACTATGATACCCCATGGAACAGCACCCGTCTTATGCAGCGTATAGGGCGTGTGAACCGTATCGGCTCCTCGACAAAGCATATCTACAATTACGTGTTTTATCCCTCACGTGAGGGCAACAGAGAGATAAACCTCAATCAGATAGCACTCAGTAAGATACAGACATTCCATTCCACATTTGGAGAGGACAACCAGATCTATTCACAGGATGAGATCGTGGAGCATGACCTCGGCAAACTCTTCGATGAAAGTGTAGAGCGGCAGAAAGAGGAGCAAAACTTGGAACTGCCTTATTATGAGGAATTGCGCTCCCTGTATCATAACAACCGCAAAGAATACAACCGTATAGCAAGACTCTCGCTTCGCAGCCGCACCGGGCGCAATACCAAAACTGTGGAAGGCGTAACGCTGTCCAACGATACAATAGTGTTCCTGAAAACCAACTTTCGCAAAGTGTTTTTCTTGGTATCCGAAAATGCAGAAGAACTGTCGGTCATTGATGCCCTCAAATATTTCAAGGCAGATAAAGACGAAACTTCTGTAAAACTTATTGAGCAGCATTATAATCATGTAGAAAAAGCGTTGGAGAAATTCAACTCAATACAAGATGCAGAAATTCAATCGCAGGAAACCAGAAATACAGCTAAAACCTCAATGGGCGTGCAAGTCAATTCTGCTGTAAGTTTGTTAAAAGATTGCATCAGAGCTATTGATGATAAGGATTTACAATTAAAAGTTCGTCAACTCAAATCATTGGTTGAGCGTGGTGTGCTTGAGGATAATGCGATACGTTTGCAACGTATCAATAAAAAATATAAGAGTAAATCAGACAAAACATACGTGACCCTTGATGATGTTATAGATGAAGTCATTGAAATAGTAAATAAAAATATTTCATACTATACGGCAGAGGGTGAATTGCAGAATGAGCAGGAAACTAATGCAGAGATAATTATATCAGAATCTTTTAAATAAAATACTATGGAATACAAGGAAGTTATAGAATCAAAATATAACCGTGGAGAATGGCTGAATTTGCTTTATGACATCTTCAAGCAGAAAACAGATTTTAAAATTAATCCACGTCATTTAGATATAAACAGCCCTTTGGCAAAAGAAGCATTGTATCTCGGTCAAATCACACTTTCAGATGACTGTGTTATTGCTGTTTATGAGGTTGAACTGACTGACAAAGTTGATATACAACGTAACCGTCGGGGTCTCCGTGACATGCTTGTTACCGATTGGCATAATGTATATGATGGGGCTTTCATGTTCTGCTATCGCAAGAACGAAGATGTATATCGTTTCTCGTATGTAAGTGATATATGGGAGTTTGACAAACAAAAACAATATGAGAGAAAGATCACGAACACCAAACGATATACATATCTACTTGGTGAGGGGCGTAGTTGCCGCACTGCAATAGAACAATTCGATGTATTGAAGAAAAGCAAGCAGACATTAAGTGATGTTACCGCCGCTTTCTCTGTGGAAACACTTACAAAGCAATTCTACAACGATTTGTTCCAGTGGTATCAGTGGGTTATTGGCCCTTCATCGAATGTCTCATTCCAGAAAAAAGGAATGGAAAAGGACAGTATCGAGACTAAAATCATCCGTATGATTACCCGCCTTATGTTTGTATGGTTTATCAAACAGAAAGGACTGATACCGAACAAGATATTCGATATTGATTATTTGGATGAAATACTGAAAGATTTTGATCCATACAGTCAAACGGAAGGCAATTATTATCAGGCAATTCTTCAAAACCTGTTCTTCGCAACGCTCAACCGGGCAATAGTAGATGAGAATGGAAACAAACGCGAGTTTGCGACAAACAAAGGGCAAGATGTCAAGACGTCATATCGTTATGCGGAACTGTTTAAAATCAGTGAGGCGGAAGTGATTGATTTGTTTGCGGAAGTGCCATTTCTAAACGGAGGACTGTTTGAATGTCTTGACAAGTCAATGACTATCGATGGTGTGGAAAAGGCATACAAATATGATGGTTTCACCCGCAATGACAATAAAGAAAAAGGTCATTATACACAAAGAGCAGTTGTGCCGAACAATCTTTTCTTTGATGAGGAAAAAGGTTTGATTTCGATATTTAACCGTTATAACTTCACGATAGAGGAGAACACGCCCCAAGACCAGCAGGTTGCTCTTGACCCTGAATTGTTGGGCAAGGTATTTGAGAACTTATTGGGAGCATACAACCCTGAGACGAAAGAGACTGCACGCAATCAAAGCGGCTCATTCTATACACCACGTGAGATAGTCAATTACATGGTTGATGAGAGTCTTATTGCTTATTTGGGCGATACGCCATTTGTCCGATCCTTGTTTAGAAATGATTTCTCTTTTGATGAATCAAATGTTGAGGAGTATAGGAAAATTGCTGATAAACTGCAAAGCATAAAGATACTTGACCCTGCCTGTGGTTCGGGTGCATTCCCAATGGGTATCCTAAACAGAATGATTGATATTTTAAGCAAAATCTCGCCTGACGAAAATGTCTATGACTTGAAACTAAGAATCATTGAGAATTGCATTTACGGCAGCGACATACAGTGCATCGCGACGCAGATCTCCAAGTTGCGTTTCTTTATATCACTGATATGCGACTGTGAGAAAGATAGTTCCAAACCTAACTTCGGCATTCCGACATTGCCAAACCTTGAGACAAAGTTTGTTGCGGCGGATTCTCTGATTGAGAAGAAAAAGCATCAACGTAAACTTTTTGATAATCCTGAAATAGACGTTATTAAAAAGAAATTGACAGAAATCCGACATAATCATTTTTCAGCTAAGACAACAAGTAAGAAAATTAATTTACGTAAACAAGATAAGGAACTTAGAAAAAAATTAGCAGAGTTACTTGCTGATGAAAATTATGTTGCTCGTCAAGATGCCAAACAGTTGGCGGATTGGAATCCATACGACCAAAATTCTTCGGCTGATTTCTTTGACCCTGAATGGATGTTCGGAATAACTGATGGATTTGACATCATTGTTGGAAATCCTCCATATATCCAGTTGCAAAATAATGGTGGAGAATTGGCTAAGAAATATGAGCCTTGCAAATATAATACATTCGCAAGGACAGGAGATATTTATTGTCTTTTTTATGAACGAGGTTATAATTTACTTAAATCTGCAGGACACTTATGCTATATAACGTCAAATAAATGGATGCGTGAAGGTTATGGAGAGAAGATACGTGGCTTTTTAGCCAAAAGTACAAATCCAAAACTGCTCATAGATTTTGCAGGAGTGAAAATCTTTGAGAGTGCTACTGTCGATACAAATATATTACTTTTATCGAGAGAATCTAATAGACATAAAACCTTGTGTGCTATTACCAATAAACAAAACAAGGATAGCATTAAGAATTTGGGCATATATATACAGGAAAAAGGCACAATAAATGATTTCTCGTCATCTGATTCATGGGTTATTCTTTCTCCAATGGAACAGAATATTAAACAGAAGATTGAGGCGGTTGGCACACCGCTTAATGATTGGAATATCCAAATAAATTATGGTATTAAAACAGGCTGTAATGAGGCTTTTATTATTACAACAGAAAAGCGTAATGAAATTCTTGCAAACTGTAAAACACAGGAAGAAAGAAATCGAACAGAAGAACTTATCCAACCGATATTACGTGGCAGGGATATTAAACGATATGGCTACAATTGGGCAAATCTATGGCTAATCAATACACATAATGGAATTAAGGGAAAACTCTCTCGAATCAGAATTGAAAGGTATCCAGCAATAAAACATTGGCTTGATAATGGAGGAATAGCATTTAATGGCAAAGTTTATAAAGGTTTTGAACAACTAAAAAAACGTGCGGATCAAGGAGATACTCCGTATAACCTAAGGAATTGCGCTTATTTGGAAGATTTTACTAAAAACAAAATTGCCTGGGCAAGTGTTGGCTCAACATTCTATTCTCTGATAACAAAAGGAATGGTATTATTAGATACTAATTATTTCTTTGCGATAGATGATGAAAGGATGGCTTACTATCTTTTAGGTATTCTAAACTCCAAACTATTTACATTCTGGATTAATTCTGTAGATACTCCAATTGGTACCGGTGGTGCTTACAGACATTATAAGTACAACATAGAAAAAGCCAGTATTTCAAAACCAGAAAATCCCAATATTATTGGTGAATATGTTGAAAAAATATTGAACATTATAGAGAGTAAACAATCCATCCCTGATTGTGAAACCGCAATTAATAAAATCGTTTTTTCGCTTTATGGCTTAAATGAAGAAGAAATATCATATATCGAGGATTAATAAAAATTCTTTTGAAATCATATTCATTTATTAGACTAACTCAAGTTTCGCAAGTTGTTCGCAAGCATGATTTCAGCTTTCGCCAATGCGTCTGCCAATAACATATACAAACATACGCCCAGTTACCCCCTCTAACTCCCCCATTAGGAAAGCCCCTCCCCAGCACTCTCATAGGAAGGGGCAACCTGGCGGGTGACATGATGGTTTAATCATTCGCCCTTGAGGGCGAGCGGACAGAATAAATTACTTTCAGTGATTCTATATGGGGCTGTTATCTCAGATTGAGTAATTTTTCAAGTAACGGTTTTCTTTCACCAAAAAAGCTGTATATTTGTGGTCAAATAATGATATTATGAAAAAATTGATTGCATTTACAGTCGTGTTTATATTTGCGACAACATCAATGGTTGCAAAGAAATTGTTTGTTGAAATGGAGTATGAGCCAATGAACAACACCATAACGCTTGATTACGGTACAAACAAGAAGCCTCAGACTGTCAAGGGTGATAATGGAAAGGCATTGAAGTTTATTTCATTGGTCAGCGCATTGAATTACATGTCCCTGCAAGGTTGGGAATTTGTTCAAATCAAGTCGGAACTCAAAGGAAACGGTTACCTCAGTCAGTATGGCGGTGCCAGTTCCACATACACAACCGCCCATTACATTTTCTGCAAAGAAGTGTCCGACGAGGAGCTTAAAGATGTAGTTGCAAAATCATTTAGAGATGAGTAATCAAAAGTTACTTGTAATATGTATATGAGGCAAAGTTTCACATAAT
>JAJPZD010000265.1:0-1064 GCA_021204605.1 Prevotella sp. | reverse complement strand
AAAAATATATTTTTATACTGAAAAAACGGTCGTAAATACGACTAAAATTGCAGTAGAATAAAAAATATATTATATTTATGATAATAGAAAGGCGGGAATACGTAGAACAGTTGCTTTCAAAACGTTGGAAGGGAAAGTAAAGATTATAACCGGTATCAGGCGTTCCGGCAAGTCGTTCCTGCTATACAATCTCTTTAAAAACATATTGATAGAGGAAGGAGTAGGGGAGAATGATTTTGTGGAAGTAGCTCTTGACAGGAATTCGGGAATAAAGTACCGCAATCCAAATCAGTTGTATGACTATATAATGAAAAGCACTGCTGATCTTAACAGGAAATTCTATGTGTTTATCGATGAAATACAGTTGTCGTTCAAAGTAAAGGATAAGTCTACAGATGAAAGTTTAGTGCTGGAAGAAGATAGGGATCTGTTATACACGACTTTCTATGAAGTGTTGAATGATTTGATGGCACGCCCAAATCTTGACATGTATGTTACCGGTTCCAACTCAAAGATGTTATCAAAAGATATTGTTACAAATTTCCGAGACCGTGGTTGTGAGATAAGGGTTTATCCACTTTCTTTTGCAGAATACCTGCCTGTAACTCAAAAGGAGAAGGCGGATGCTTTGGAGGAATATCTTATGTATGGCGGTATGCCGTTGGCAGTATTGGAAAATGATGAGAAGGAAAAGCGTAAATATCTTAAAGGACTGTTCAGGAACGTGTATATGAAAGACATTGTGGAGCGGTATAATCTGAAAGACGAAAATATATTGAGCGCTTTGTTTGACGCCCTCTCATCGTCAGTCGGATCTTTGACAAATCCCAACAAATTGGCAAATACTGTCGGTACTATTATGGGGCAAAAACCATCAAACAACACCATTCAGAATTACCTTGACTATGTTGAGGATGCTATTCTGTTTCATAGCGCAAGGCGTTGGGATGTGAAGGGACGCAAATATTTTGACAAAATTCAGAAGTATTATGCTATGGATTTAGGACTACGTAATGCAAGACTGAATTTCCGCCAGCAAGAACGCTCGCATTTAATGGAGAATT
>JAJPZD010000243.1 GCA_021204605.1 Prevotella sp. | reverse complement strand
GCTGATTACAAGTAGGATTACGGAAACTGTGATTGTTAATCCATCAACTTTGCAAATATAAGTGTTTTTTTCGATAACAAAAATTTTTGTGAATAAAATATTTAAAAATTTTACGATTTGTCTCTTTTTTATAAGAATTTATAAATTAAAATACAAGTTTTTCGTCTTCGCTCTTGTAATATTGCTGTCAGATAAAACGAAAAATTCTGGCTGGTTTGAAAACCAGCCAGAACTCAAATTATTCAGCATACCTCACAAGGCAGCTTATAAACGATCTTATCTGACGAAACACTTAGTTGACTTTCCATTCTTCCTGATGATATTTACGCCATGGCGTAAACTGCTCAGTTGCCTGCCGTCAATACTGTAAATGGCCTCCGGAGCACCCGCCTCGTCATTTGTCACACTGGCTATACCGTTGGTGGCCTTCTCATACTGCTCAGTGTCAAAGACATAAAACTCGTAATAATCATATTCCAACGAGTAGTCCACTATCGTTACGCGCCCCAGAATATATCTCCCATCGGGAGAAATGGCTATCGGGGTATGCTCTCCGTAGGTGTCAAACGTGGCAAACTCCTCTACCAAAGGATAGGCCTCCTGAAAACTCATAGGCGTAACGGCTCCTGGCTTCCATATATAGGCATGACCGTCTTGCGACGAGGCTATTACCGTACCGTCATCTGCCACATCCTTGCATGAGAAAGCTATGTCGCCGCTTGTAACTTCCAATTCCATTGTCTCGACATTGTACCTGCCAATCTGGTCAGGCTCGTCATCAAAGCAGCTTGGTGATAAGTTTAATGATATGTACTTCCCATTCTTGCTCAGACCGGTAGCCAAGAACTGGAAATAGGGATAATCGGCCTCCGTCTTTGTATCGTCAAAATCCCAATATCGGTCTTCTTCCCAGTATCCCTTGCAGATAGGATTGCATGTGTAAGAGCCATCCTCGTTTAATGTCCAGGCAATGCAGGGTCTGCTGCTCCACCTGTCAATGAAATAGCCCACTATAACGCTGCCGTCTGCACTGATTTTCGTGGCACGGCTGCCGTCGTATGAGGTCTCTGTCTCATCGAAGAGGCATTTCAGTCCAAGTTCCTCTCCTGTGGGCTCCGGCAAAAGCACAGCCTTGCCGTCTTTCCAATAACAGGCATGACCGTCGATATACACATCAGGACTTGTTGTGGTCTTTGTCACGGACCCCACCACTATCGTTCCATCCGGGGTGATGCCCTCCGCGATATTTCCTGACACGGTATCTCCTTCAAGCCTTGTCTCCTCGCCTGATATACTGATAGTCATCGCACCAGAATCGAAACAGGCCGCCACTCCTGTGTCTGACACGCCACGTCCCTCTGAGCCATACCAACTGTCTGTGAAATGCACATACATGTAATCCTGCTCAGTGTCGTAAACAAATGTGCCCTCGCTTGCGGATCCCACCGAACCTGTAACATATTTCCCGTCTGTTGACATCGCCATTCCTGTTATATACGGATAATCTTCAAACGCGAACACCCTAAGACCGTATTCCTGTGCGAAACACCATGTACTCACCGCAGCGATGAAAACAATCAATATAAATTTTCTCATATTTATTGTTTTTACGTCTATTTCGTCACAACAAACAGACCTTATCTCACGATGACCTTACGGGTAGTGCCATCTGACATCTTGACGATGTTCAGGCCCTTCACCGGTGTTGAGAGCTGACGACCATCTACGGCATAGCGGGATGTCTCCGTAACGTCGGTATCACTAACAGTGGCACGAATGTCAGATGAGCCTCCCACCTTTGCCATATTCGCATTGTTGACGTAAGCCTCACCAAAATCCCCATAATACCAGTCTCCATTCTTCCATACTGCATAGCTTCCACTGATAAACGCCACTACGTGCATATTGGCAGCATTCCATGTATTATCAAGTTTCACCGTGAAGTCATTCTCATAACTGCTGTCACTTGTCCAGTTTACCTCATCGCCCCAAGCATATTGATTTATAATCTTGCGCAGCACGTTGTTGTGCACATAATCCGGGTCGTATTTGCCGTTGTTATACTGGGTTGAGACTAATCCGTCCTCTGTGAGATACACTGTGAGGCGGTTGCCATCAAGCAACTGCTGTGCGCCATTGACACCGTCACCAAACACCCTGATAGTAAGCTCTTTTGTCGCATCGTCGTATGTTGTGGCGATATTCACGTTGACGAAAGCCGGTATCTTCGAATAGGTTTGTGTCACGATGTCATCTATCATCGTCGCTGCTGTCGTCTGATAATAGCTACTGTAACCCAAGCCTATACCTATTGTACCGTATTCATTCAGCACGTCATCATCAAGTATGTAACGGTCGAACCCGGCTGATGGATATGCACTGCCTACCGGCATTGAGAAATACTCTATAAAGTCGCTGCTGCCATCGGTCAGATAGAATGGATCGGCGCCCATGCCGGCTCCGTGTATGGCCACCCACGCATATTTGCTAGGGTACATCTCCTGTAATTTCTCAAGCAGGTCGTGTCCAAGTGGACAATAGGTGCACTGTACGGATGTGTAATTCTCTATAAGGTGCATCTGGCGCGTCGCCGAGCCCTCATAAACGGTAAACGCCGCCTCAAGTGTGTCGTCATCAATATTCTGCGTAGGCACTTTGCCATTGATAGTTGCTACACTAACGGCAAAATTATGACTGCCCAGCGATAGGTCGGCAGGCAATGCTAACCTGCCGCTATACTTCTGACTGCCGGATGTCAGGGCAATAGGAGTGTCTAACGTCTGCACGACTGTACCGTCAACGGTTATGTTCAAGACATACGCCGATGGTATGGCATTTCCATCACTCTTGATATTGAAACTGTATGCAAGCTCGTCTCCCTTAGAGGCATACTTATCCATGACAAGGTTTTTAAGGACAATGTCGTCATCCACTGAACTGCCGCCTTTTACAACAGCCTGAATACACAGGTTCCCATAGTCTGAACCCATAGTGAACCAGTCGGTCACACCATATTGTGGCCAATATCCATAAAGAAGAAATCCGTATTCCGGCGTTATATCTGTCTTGACCTCCATATCCGTAACCAACGGCCATGCCGCAGGCTCATTGGGATCAGCCGACTGGGTGTATTCAAAAGATACAAGATAGTACATACCATCCTCAATGGTAACTGGTGTAGAGAGTGTGGCCTCGTTCCAACCTATCTGAGTGGTGGTAGTGGATAGGTCTGCCGATGCTATCGGCTGGTCACTGATGTAATAATTCGGTGTACATGTGCGGACCTCCACATTTGCCACGTCAACAGGTACGGCAAGAGCGAAACGCACCTTCGTGATCTGACCTCCGACGCGCTTTTTCAACACGTCATCCTCGAATATCACTCCAGCCTTCAACTGTCCGGGATTGGAATACATGCCGATGTAACCCTCCCCGCTTGACAAGTCGGGCAGGTCATCAGTTGTATAGAACCCGACCAGATGTTCATCACTTTCCAACGCAATCTTGCTTGGCACTGTACCCGCCTTTTTGGGAGCCAACGACCGAGAGCCTCTGTCCTGACGCTTCATCGCCTTTTCTCCTGACGGTTTCATGATCTCACTTCCGCGAGTTTGAGCATTGGCAATTGTCAATGACAATACCAACGCTGCTGATACGGTAAATAATTTTAACATTCTCATTACTTTTACTTTAAAAATTAATAAATACTAATACCTATATGTTGCAATAATAATTGCCGTTTAGATTTGTCAAGATAAAAAACTGCCGTTTAGCTTGTATATTTGGAAATCTAAAAACAAATATACAGTGTTAAACGGCAGTTAGATTAATGCGGGAACTAATCCCCGTGCGCTAATATCGCTTATTTCTGTTAGATTGTATCTTACATCTTCTTAATGATAAAATATATTAATGTATTCTCACATCTTCTCGATAATATCCTTACCGGCCTTTATTGCTTCCATGTTAAGGGGGATAAGGGCGTGATGTCGCTCCGGCAGCGTCTTGTAAAGAGCCTTCTCTACTCCATTGTCGCTGACAACGGGGCAAACCTGCAGCAGACCGCCAAGCACGATCATATTGAACACCTTTGAGTTTTTCATCTCCGCTGCCTTGTCCATTGCGTTTACTCTATATACGGTGATGTCCTTACGGGTAGGCGGATTTATCACTCCGAAACCATCGTAGATAAGCACACCGCCAGGCTTTATCTTAGTCTCGAACTTGTCAAGAGATGGCTGGTTGAGCACTATAGCAATATCATACTTGCTGAGTATAGGCGACGAAATACGGTCATCACTTACTATCACAGTCACATTGGCGGTCCCGCCACGCTGCTCCGGTCCGTATGCCGGCATCCACGTTACCTCCTTGTCCTCCATCAGGCCTGAATAGGCAAGGATCTTGCCCATCGAGAGCACACCCTGGCCGCCGAAACCTGATATTATAACTTCTTTCTTCATATCTTTTCCTTTTTATTGACCTGAAATCATTTATTATAATGTATCTTTCAGGTCGCCCTTCTTATATACCTCAAACATATTCTCCTGCATCCATTGGTTTGCCTTCACCGGCGACAGCTTCCAACCACTGTTGCAACTGCTGACAATCTCCACCAAACTTGCTCCCTTGCCTGCCATCGATGCATCAAATGCCTTGCGGATAGCCTTCTTAGCTGAGCGGATAGAGGCAACGGTATCAACACTCTGGCGCGTTACATAGCACGTGCCTTCGAGCTTCGTGGCTATCTCTGAGATGTTCAGTGGATAGCCATGTAGCTTCGGATCTCTGCCGTAAGGACAGGTGGATGTCTTCTGTCCGATAAGTGTGGTGGGTGCCATCTGACCGCCCGTCATACCGTAGATGGCATTGTTGATGAAGATTATCGTGATGTTGTCGCCCCTGTTAAGGGCATGTATGGTCTCACACGTTCCGATACAGGCAAGGTCGCCATCTCCCTGATACGTGAACACAAGCCTGTCGTTCCAACAATGCTTGATGGCACTGGCTACTGCCGGAGCACGCCCATGAGCGGCCTCCTGCCAGTCGATGTCAACATAACGGTATGCGAAAACGGCACATCCTACCGGGCATACTCCCACTGCCTTGTCCTCCATGCCCATCTCCTCTATGATCTCTGCAACAAGTTTGTGAACCACTCCGTGGGAACAGCCGGGACAGTAGTGCATCGGCGTGTCATTCAAAAGTTCCGGCTTCTTGTAAACAAGATTCTCCGGGGATATTATTTCTTTGTTCATATTTCTTTGGTTTTGATTTCTGAAAGAAGCGTCTCTATTAAAACTTCTCCTTTATCGCTTTTACTATCTCATCCGGCTCCGGTACAATACCGCCAAGTCTCCCGAAATGTCTTACCGGCACCCCGCCCTTTACAGCAAGCTGGATGTCCTCTATCATCTGACCGGCATTGATCTCTACCGACAATATGCCCTTCTTGCCCTGTGCAATCTCTGCTACTGCATCCACAGGGAATGGCCACAGCGTGATAGGACGAAGAAGGCCAACCTTAATGCCCTCGCCGCGTGCCATCTCGATAGCCTTCTCAGAAATACGCGCGGCACTGCCGAATGCCACAATCACATAGTCGGCATCCTCACATTGCTTCGTCTCATAGCGTACCTCCGTCTCCCTGATTGTCTGGTACTTGCGCTGCAATGCCAAGTTGCGCTTTTCCATTATCTCCGGCTGCAACTCCAATGATGTCAAGATATTTGGCTTGCGGTCCTTCGTCCTGCCGATAGTTGCCCACGGGCACTCCTTGCGTATCTCCTCCTCTGTTCTACGGGGCTTATACGGCGGCAATGCCACGCGCTCCATCATCTGACCGATAACGCCATCACTCAACATGATGACAGGCGTGCGGTACTTGAAGGCAAGCTCAAACGACAAATCCATGAAATCTGCCATCTCCTGCACCGACGCAGGGGCAAGCACTATAGTGTAATAGTCGCCGTTTCCACCGCCACGCGTCGCCTGAAAATAGTCGCTCTGTGATGGCTGGATAGTGCCAAGACCAGGGCCGCCTCGCTGCACGTTGACAATCACACCGGGTATCTCGGCGCCCGCCATGTATGCGATACCCTCCTGCATCAATGCCACGCCAGGGCTTGACGATGATGTGAGCGCACGCTTCCCTGCGCCACCGGCTCCATATACCATATTTATGGATGCCAGCTCGCTCTCCGCCTGGACGACCACCATGCCGGTAGTCTCCCACGGTTTCAGCAACGCAAGTGTCTCGATTACCTCACTCTGAGGCGTAATAGGATAGCCGAAATATGCGTCTGCGCCGCAACGTATCGCTGCATGGGCTATCGCCTCGTTTCCTTTCAACAATGTTATTTCCTTCTCTGCCATACCT
>JAJPZD010000016.1 GCA_021204605.1 Prevotella sp. | reverse complement strand
TGCTATTTTAACTTAGTTTAATTCTTATTATATTTAGTATTCTGCAAACGAAGCCCCCATCCTGTTATGAAGTATGCAAATACCTCGTGCAGGATGGGGGAATTTTGTCAATTATATCTCAAGCTCAATTACTTCAGCTTCTTTATCTTGGCTGGTTGTTTGTTAAGAGACAGTGGCTTGTTTGCCAATATTTTCTTAAACAGACTCGTCTTAGAATTGTAAACACCGTTAGTAAGCACACTTATACGGTTGCTCGTCAAGTCAGACTTTCTGAGACTTCTTGGAACTTTCGCATTATCCTCTATCTCCTGAACCCTACTTGCGTTTATGCCAGAGTCAGTATAGAACGACTCGTAAGCACCGCCGAAATAGCCATAGCCGCCATAATAATCATTAATATGATAGATTGTACCGAAGTCATACTCATAATAATTCGGGTCATAACTATCATCATGATAACGCCAACTGGTTGCTGTACCATCGGTGTATTCAGGGAGCAGTGTAAAGAAGTCAGAACCATATACAGTGTATGTTGTTCCTGATTCCTCGTAAGTCAATCCTGTATCCTGGTTGATGAAGCTTATATATCCCTCACTGTCCATAGTAAACATAAGACAGCCATCATCAGCCATACCCCAAGGTTCAACCTTATACTCAGTCGGATTCGACATATTCTGGTAGAGTACCTCATCGTCCACTATTGCTTGCTCAAAGACACTTCCGGGATAATTCCCATATTGATCCGAAACAAAGTCGGCCACCATATTATAGTAGTAATAACCGGTATGTATCGGTACCCAGACTGCCTCGGTGCTTGTAGAGTTGCCAGACTTGAAATAGAACTTTGTTGTGCTGCTGCTCACCATATCCCCATTCTCGTCGCACATAATCAATATTACAGTGTAATAGCCCGACTCGGTCAGCTCAAAGCTAAGAGAAGTGCCGCTCTCGGTAATCTTTTCTG
This sequence comes from Prevotella sp., assembly GCA_021204605.1. Taxonomy (GTDB): domain Bacteria; phylum Bacteroidota; class Bacteroidia; order Bacteroidales; family Bacteroidaceae; genus Prevotella. The sequence goes on along the minus strand of JAJPZD010000016.1, from coordinate 23,693 downwards.
CGTCTAAATCCCCTTCATTGATAGCCTCTATAATGGCATCCACATCATCGCCATCTGCCGCCACATAATACTTAACAGAAGCCACGTCAGAACTGAATGTAATAGTTCCCTGTGCATAGTCAACATCCGAGGTATCTGTGAAACGGCCGGTATATTCAAACGATGCAGAGTAGTCTTTTATCTCATAACCAGGAAGTGCTACTGCAAACATTCCCGAATAATCGGCTCCATAGAGATTAGGATCATCCGGCACTTCAGCAAGCAATGAAACAGCTGGGAAAGTGATTACACCATCTTTCAATTTTCCGAACACCTCTGGGTTTGTCTGTTTTATATAATCAACGCTATATCCCTGTTGCATCCACGCATATACCTGACTATAGAAAAGTATCTCGCCATTGCCTACATAGTATGCGCCTGAATAGAATTCTCCATCTACCCAAACATAGTCAGGGTCAGTAGCATCGATCACGATATAATGATTACCCTCTGCAAAAGAGAAGAAATAGCCGTAAGTCTTACCGAACGTAGTCTCTGCCGAGTATGGATTTACGATACGGTAACGGCCGGGCGTTGTCTCACTTTCCTGAATTTCAACATCATATACGAGGAAATCAGCCCCATACATGTCAGCCATTATTCCGTCGCGGAAACTTGCATATCCATCCATAGTAACCCAGGCAGTCATTGCGACTGAGAATGAATAGGAAGAATCACCGTATTGCGATGTGTAAGCTGCGTCAGCGACAGCAATACTGATATCCTGGAACGTGTCGTAATCCATGTTTTCAGGGTCATAAGTAAATGTAAGATAAGCCTCTGACTCTCCGTCTGCAAACGTTACCGAAGAGCTCGTAACAGTGTAGTCGCTGTTGTCAGGCATTGTAATATCGAGCGGCACTGTCACACTGCCGTTCGTGTTGACGCGGTTCACCGGTATCTGGAAACTGTTTTCCGAAGAAGACACTTCCAACGTACTCAAAAGGGAATTGCTGAAATACACCTGTTCCCCTTCCGCCTTTGCTCCTGTGTAATCATATTCTTCCGTACACGATACCAAAGAAAACGCTGATACGGAGAATAGGAGCACTGCGCAATAACTGAATATTTTGTTCATAGTAATTCTTTTTTATTATTGTTTCTTATCATTCGGTCCAAGGGGTATATGCATCCGTAGGATCTGGGTTGTTGTAGTCAGCCACCGAGGTGTTGCCTTCACCCTCCAACCTTACTATTACCCAATTCATCCAAGCCGGACGAGTTGTGGTATTAAGACATTCAGCATCCAAATGGTTTGTTCCAGAATAGCCACGTGTTACAGCATAGTCAAGACGTTTGATGTCGAAGAATATCTGGCCTTCACCCCAAAGTTCGATTCTCTTCTGGAAGATAATCTCCTCTATGACATCGTCCTGCGAGGTAACCCTACAACTATACTTGTTGTCGCGGTTGTTCTTCATGAAACTCTCCAAAAGGCTCTTTGCACGTGTAAGGTCACCCTGCTGTGCCACAGCCTCCATTTCTATGAAATACATCTCCTCAACACGCATGAGAGGTACACCTACTGCAGCTGCAATGGTATAAGTACTATTGTCGCCGCTGCCGGGGCGGAATTTCAAGGAAGCATAGTCCATAAGGGTCTCTCCTACCTCGTCGTCAACGTATGAAGACTTACCGTAAAGAGTATAGCCAGCCGGGGCTTTCCACATCAGCTTGCGCCAGTCGGTGTCGCTGATACGTGAGTAAATATTAGCATCGATCATCACAGGAGACACACTCGCATATCCGTAAGTCGTCTCATTGCACATCCAGGAGATCCAGTTAAGGTGATAGCCATTAGTGGTCTCGGAGGTATATTGCATGCCCCACATCCATTTGCTGATATCGTTGAAGCCCGTTGATGTGTCAAGAGCCTCACTCTCAGTCATCGGTTTTGTGGAAGAGTTGTCAATGGCAAGACGAGCGTATTTCTCCGCATTCACATAGTCCTCAACCCATAAATAGTAGCGAGCCTTCAATCCATAGACAGCGTCCAAATGAGGCAAAGTCTTTGTTGTCATAGTGAGATTAGAGATATACTCTTCAGCCATATCCAAATCCGCCAGGATAAAGGCTTCCATGTCAGCCTTTTGGGCACGTGGGTTGTTGCGGGCCTCACTCTCGGTCATAGTCTCATCGACAATAGGAACAGTAAGTCCGGAGATATCGTTGCCGGCAGGGCTGTAATGAGATGTTGCATCATTCTCCAAGAATTCATATTCACGCGCCAAATCGAGATACACCATAGCGCGGTAGGCACGTGCTGCAGCGATGTATGCCATGTATTTCAACATTTCCTCTTCACCTTCTGCCGATGAGGTGTCCATCTCTTCAACGAGTCTGTTTGCCGTAGAGATAAGGTTATTGGTAGAATTGATCATTTTATATTCGAAATTCCATGGGAACTGGCCATAAACATAGTCCTGACCCATGTGGACATTCTCAGCCCAAGGCTGAAACCAGTTGTAACCCGATCCGTTATCGTAAACCGCCATATCCTGAGTTTCGACATCACGGATGTGCATGATACCGGGGTATCCAAAAGAGAACATATAGTTGCTGTTCCAATAATTGATTGAGTATGCCGGTATCGCCAAGAGCAAACCTTCCACTGCGGAGGAAGACGCATCTACCTGTTCCTGTGTGGCGCCGCTTGTCGGTTCAACCTCTTCGATACATCCTGTCAACGACACGGAGGACACGGCAAGCAGTATAAGGCTCAATCCGTATATAATTATTTTTTTCATATCTTTATTCCGTTTATATTGTTAAAATGTTACAGTGAGTCCTCCCGATATTGTACGCATCGGTGAATAATAAGAATCAGATGTACTTCCCGTTATGCTTTGACGCGGGTCGAGGCCCTGTCGTTTTGACCAAAGCCAGAGGTTTGTACCCGTAACGTAAACACGTAAGTTGGTTAAGCCAATCTTTGAGACTACATTCTTTGGCAGAGTGTAACCTAAATTCAGGTTCTGCAGACAGAGATAAGAGCCACTGACAAGGAAGCGGTCGGAAGAAGTTGCCATATACGTATAATTGTACTCGAGACGAGGCACATTAGTATATCTGTTCTCTGTAGTCCAAGCGTTTGCGAGGTCAGCGTGATAAGCGTAACCCGTTCCGCCTGCGCCCATCAGATTCTGGTATGAGCTGTCATACACCTTACCGCCGAGCTGGTAAGTAAAGTCGGCGGAGAGGTCAAAGCCCTTGAACTCAAAAGTAGTACCGAAACCACCATAGCATTTCGGAAGTGCCGTACCGCATAAATGGGTAGTCGCCTCACTCGCATTAGTGGTTGTCTCCTGTCCTACAACATTATACTTGGCTATACCATATTTATCATATACTTGGTTGCCATTTGCGTCATATTCATACTCTATAATATCCTTATAGTAGAGGGCATCGCCAGTCTCAGGGTCAACTCCCGCATACTTAGGCAAGTACCATGTATATATTGGCTGTCCCTCGCCATAATATTGGTTGGAAGAAGCATAACCCCTTACACCATCAACAAGAGCAGACTTGTTCTCATCAGGCATATAAGTGATTTTGTTCTTGTAGGAAGTGAAGTTGAGGTTCAAGCCCCACTCAAAATCCTTTACCCTAATAACTGTTCCGTTCAACTCAACCTCGACGCCGGTGTTAACCATGTTACCGATGTTATCATAATAACCTGTATAACCATACGAAGCAGGTAATGTGAACCAAGCGAGCATATCAGAAGTTTTTCTATAGAAATACTCTATACTGCCTGCCAAACGACCTTTGAAGAAAGAGAACTCAAAACCGGTGTTGAAGTTACCGCTCTTTTCCCAAGTGATATTCTCATTACCCTTTGTGGACGACGGCATGAAAGAAATATTTCCGTCGGAGTTGGTAATGGTATATGTATCAGTGTAAAGGTAATTGCCGATATTGTCGTTACCCTGCTCACCGTAGGAAGCCTTGAATTTCAACTCGTCGAGCCAAGACACATCACTGAGCCATTTTTCTTTAGAGAGGATCCAGGCAGCGCCTGCAGACCAGAAGTTACCCCAGCGGTGGTCGGGGTGGAATCTTGAGGATGCATCACGGCGATAAGATACAGAACCGAAATATTTGTTGTCGTAGTTATACTGAATACGTCCGAAATAGCCTTCTGTGTTGTAGTCGGATGTATAGGAATCCATAGTGCCATCAGTAATAGCTCCGGAGAGTTCAGTGTTGTAAATAGAATATATACCCGTCTTGTAACCATAAAGAATATAGTCACGAGACCTGTAATACTCATGACCTATCATCGCCTCAAGGTCATGCTTTCCAAACAGGTGGTGCCAGTTCAAAAGCTGCTGATAGTTGTACGACCATGTACGAGTGTGGTACTTAGAAACAGAGCCGCCTATATTCGCATTCTGGCCATAGTAAGGATTGGTAAGATCCGATTCCCTTCCCTCGTCAACCATAACGTTGTTGGTGGAAGTGAACTTAAAGTCTTTCAGGAAACGTATTTCAGCAGCGCCTACTGCAGTGAAGGTATTTCCCTCTACATTGTTGGTATCATAGCGAAGGTCACTCAATGGGTTTGACTGTGAGAGATAAGGGCGTGAAATACCAATTACATCACCATCACCATAGTCGTACATTATCTTGCCGGTTGCAGGGTCAACGACCTTGTTCCCATTAGCGTCGCGGATATAGAGAGAGTAGATAGGCGCGGTGTTCTTAAGAGCCGTAGCACTGCCTGAGGAGCCACTTTCCCCATCTCCTGTGATATAGTTGGAGTTAAGATGTGCGTATGTGAAGTTACCAGAGAGTTTCAGCCATGGTCTTAACTGGTAATCAGCCTTCAAACGGCCGCTGAAGCGCTCATAATCAGAACTTGGGATGATACCACCCTGTTTCAGATAGTTGGCCGAGCCATAGAACGAGCCGTTGTTGTTGTTGCCAGATGCCGTCACGGTATATTCCTGGCGGAAACCGCTCTTATATGTGGCGTCCGACCAATCGTCAGGCATTAACATATACGTGTTGCCGTTGTTGGTGATCAGTCGGCCAAGTGTGGCATTCGGGTTGAGTTTGCCGTCGGTACCGATGAGATACTGTCCTTCGGGCACTGTGAAGACATTATATTGCAGACCGTATGACGCATTGTCAATCATATTGTTGTTTGTCCACTTATAAGCGTCTGAGCCACTATAGCCTAATGTATTTGTAGCATAGTTGTACAGATTCTGGTAGTACATCTCATAATAAGCCGCAGGGCTCTTTACGACCTTATAGTCGGGCACTGCGCGTGAGTTGCCACCCCACTTTGCATCAACGGTAATCGACGATGTTCCCCCTTTTCCTGCCTTAGTAGTGATGATTACCACACCATTTGCGCCACGGGCGCCGTAAAGTGCGGCAGAGGCGGCATCCTTCAACACAGTCATCGACTCGATATCGCCAGGGTTGATACTGTTGAAGTCACCGTCGAAAGGTGCGCCGTCAACAATGATAAGAGGAGAGTTGCCGGCGTTTATGGAGCTGATACCACGGACTCTGATGTTGAAGGACTCCTGGCCTGGCTGCCCTGTTGCAGAGTTTATCTGCACGCCTGCGACCTTACCGGTAAGAGCCTGCAAGGCATTGGAGTCAGAAATTTTTTCTATATCATCAGACTTGACGACGGCAGCCGACCCTGTGAATGCAGATTTCTTTGCTGTTCCGTAGGCGACTACAAGAATTTCATCAAGGTTCTCCTGGTTGGACACCAATGTCACCTTGACACGTCCGTTTTTCACGGTAACGTCTTGAGTCTCCATGCCGACATACGAAACCCTCAACTTTGTGCTGCCCTTCGGCATAGTAAGCGAGAATTTTCCGTCAGCGTCTGTCACGGTGCCCACGTTGTCGGCACCTATGACACGAACCGAAGCGCCAATAATCGGCTGGCCGTCATCCTGTGACACAACGGTTCCTGTAACTGCTGTTTGTGCCAGTGCCATTCCTATCGACAGGAATAGACCGGCAAAAATCATAGTTAATTTTCTTTTCATAAATACTCTCTCTTAATTAAATAAAAAATGAATAATAATACTTTTTATCTCGTTACAAAAATAGAGATTTATTCTCTACGTGCAAAATTTTCCATAAATTAATTTTTTGAATTAACAAAGTGCGAGTAGAAACTACTAACGAATTGCAAAATTACGAAAATATTTCGTAAAAGTGTTCAACAAGAATAAAAAAAGTTAGTTTTATTGTAATTATTGTGTTGATTTATGATATTGCCGCCCAGTTGATATTCGTCTTTCGCAGGGCATCAAGTCGTTGCCATAACAATCGATACTCATTTTTCACGCACAGAGGGTCGTCGTCCACGATTTTTTGAGCCATATCACGGGCGAGTTGCACGAGTTGTCCGTCGCGCGCTATGTCGGCTATCTTGAGGTCGAAAGCCATGCCACTCTGCTGTGTGCCCTCAAGGTCGCCGGGTCCACGCAGTTTCAGGTCTGCCTCCGCAATCTCGAAGCCGTCGTTAGTCTCACACATTATATTTATGCGGCGACGCGTGATGTCGCTCAGCTTACGCTTGCTGACGAGGATACAATACGACTGGTCGGCGCCCCTGCCGACGCGCCCCCTCAACTGGTGTAGCTGCGAAAGTCCGAACTGCTCGGCGTTGAAAATCACCATTACGGAGGCGTTTGGCACGTTGACGCCCACCTCAATAACGGTGGTGGCAACGAGTATCTGAGTCTCGCCGGCAACGAATCGCCTCATCTCCACCTCCTTGTCAGAGGGTTTCATCTTGCCATGTACCTTGCTCAATCGAAACTCAGGGAAAGCCTCCTTCAATGTCTCAAAGCCCTCCTCAAGATTTTTCAGGTCTATCTTCTCGCTCTCCTTGATCAACGGGAACACCACATATACCTGTCTGCCCTCGTTGATCTGCTGCCTTATTCCTTTATAAAGACCTGTTGTGGCATCATCATACTTGTGCAGCGTGACTACCGGTTTGCGACCAGGAGGCAGCTCGTCGATCACGCTCACATCGAGGTCTCCATAAATTGTCATTGCCAGCGTGCGGGGGATTGGTGTCGCGGTCATGACAAGCACATGGGGAGGATTGTCGCTCTTGTTCCACAGCCTCGCCCTCTGCGCCACGCCGAAGCGGTGCTGCTCGTCAACGACCACGAAACCGAGGCGCAAGAACAGCACGGTGTCCTCTATCACGGCATGGGTCCCGACAAGTATCTTCACGCTTCCATCGGCAACACCTTGAAGGACGGTTTCCCTTTGCTTGCCCTTGACAATACCGGTAAGAAGTTCCACACGCACGTCCATAGTGTCGAGGAGATCCCTTATCGTGGCGATGTGCTGCTCGGCGAGGATTTCGGTAGGAGCCATGATACACGCCTGATAGCCGTTGTCGATTGCTATCAGCATCGACATCAGTGCCACCAAAGTCTTGCCGCTGCCCACATCACCTTGCAACAGGCGGTTCATCTGCCTCCCGGAGCCCATGTCCTTGCGTATCTCCTTAATCACACGCTTCTGGGCATCGGTGAGCGAGAAAGGCAGGTGCTTATAGTAAAACTCGTTGAAAACAGCCCCCACATTATTAAATATATAGCCCCTGTACTTACGTCTTTGGTCGCTTGCATAGCGCAAGATGTTGAGCTGCACGTAAAACAGTTCCTCGAACTTTAACCGGTAGCGGGCATTGGCAGCTTCCTCCGGTGTCTTCGGATAGTGTATCTTGCGCAAAGCCACATCCCTCGAAACGAGGTTTAGGGGTTTCAGGATAAATGGCGGCAATGTCTCGGCAAACGGGACTTTCTTGTTCTCCAAAAGAGTCTTCGTCAACTTCTCGATGGCATGTGAGGTCAAGCCCGACTTTTTCATGCGGTCAGTGGTAATATAATAAGGCTGCATGCCCATTTGGGAGAGTTGCAACTCCGAAGCCTTGTCAAGGTCAGGGTGGGCAAACTGGAAACGGTTGTTGAACACCGTAGGGCGGCCGAATATCACATATTCAGTACCTACCTTGTATCTCTCCAAGATATACTTCGCGCCTTTAAACCAGACGATGTCAGCCACCCCCGTGCCATCGCTCACATGCGCCACTAACCTCGTGCGGTGAAATCCCATGTCAAACTTCTCGTAGCTCAGTATCCTTGCGATAATCTGCACGAAAGGCATGTCAGACGATAGTTCGTTGATATGGTAAACCCTACTGCGGTCAACATATTTATACGGATAATACTCAACTAAATCACGGAAAGAGGCTATCTTCAGTTCCTTGACCAACAACTCCTTGCGGAGAGGTCCGACACCTGGAAGATACTGTATGTCCTGATTTAGAAAGTCGAGCATTACTACGTTAACCAAATAATCACATGTGCTTGTATAAATAAAGGTAGCAACCAAACGACACAGTTGCTACCTATTACGGTTATACCAAGACCTTAGCTATTCTAAGGTCGTATGGTGTGGTGATTTTTATGTTCTCACGGTTGCCGTCAACGAGAGTGACAGGCTGTCCGAAGCGCTCCACCACCGAAGCGTCGTCGGTGAAATCCTCGTTGTAGGGCTGCTGGTATGCCTTCTTGAGAAGCTGTATGTCGAAAGTCTGAGGTGTCTGCACAAGCAGATAGTCGGTACGTGGCACCGTCCTCGTGACATTACCATCCTCGATATGCCTCAGCGTGTCCATGACAGGCACTACGGGCACCACCGCTTTCGCCGTTCTGGCAGCCTCAAAACAGTTGCTTATCACCTCAATGGAAGGGAATGGGCGCACGCCATCGTGTACAGCCACAACCCCCTCGGCATCGTCAGGGATTAAAGCCAGTCCGTTCTTGACAGAGTGAAAGCGTGTCTCTCCGCCTGCGGCGAGGGCATCCACGCTAGTGAAATTATGGTTTTTGCACATCTCGAACCACTGCTCATGTTGCTCTTTTGGCAGTACCACGATAATCTTCGAGTCGATGCTGTACTCCTTGAAGCGCACTATTGTGCGCATGAGTACCGGCAGTCCGTTGATAGGGAGGAACTGCTTAGGCACGTTGGTGCCCATGCGAAGTCCCCTGCCCCCTGCAACAATAACTACATAATCCATTGCTTACATACCCATGAGATAATTATACATCATACCTTCAGCAACTTCATTAGCCACATCCTCACCTTTGAGAATGGCAAGAAGCGTGTATGAGTAGGGTAACGCTGCTGCAGGGCCCTTACCGGTGATGATATTGCCGTCAACAGTGCATAATTCCTCAGTATATTCAGCACCTTGCATATAAACCTCGAAGCCGGGATAGCATGTGGCACGCCTGCCTTTCAACAAGCCCAGACCGCCAAGTACCAACGGAGCGGCGCATATTGCACCGATCATCTTGCCCTTTGCGTTCTGCTCCAAAATCAACTGCTTCATAGCCTCGTGCCCATTAAGGTTGGTGGCACCCGGCATACCGCCCGGCAGCAACAGCAGGTCGGCATCGCTGAAATCGGCCTCCTCAAAGAGCAAGTCAGCCTTTACCTCTACCTTATTAGCACTTTCCACCATAAGAGAGTCCGTCAGGCTGACCGTTTTGATGTAAACACCGGCGCGGCGCATTACATCCACAGGTATCATCGCCTCAATTACCTCGAAGCCAGTTGTTAGAAATTCATAAACTTTAACCATATCGAATTAGTTTTATCTGTTATATCATTTTAACACATTACGTACAAGCCCGTCATCTAAGACAGGCAAGATACCCCTTTATAGTGCGGTCAAGACCCATATAGAGGGCATCGCAGATAATGGCATGACCGATGCTCACCTCGTCGAGCCAAGGGATATTCTGCCAGAAATAGCGCAAATTCTCCAAACTGAGGTCATGCCCCGCATTCAGTCCGATGCCAAGCACATGGGCAGCCTTTGCCGCCTCCACGAATGGTTTTATAGCCTCCACACGGTCAGTGGCATAACCAGATGCGTATGGTTCTGTGTAAAGCTCCACCCTGTCGGCGCCACATTTGGCAGCATACTCCACCATTTTGCAATCAGCATCAACAAAGACGGAAGATCTTATCCCCGCGCCCTTGAAGCGCCCTATCACATCGGTGAGGAATGTCTCGTTAGCTATGGTGTCCCAACCATGATTGCTTGTTATCTGTTCTTCTGAGTCTGGCACAAGGGTAACCTGCGTCGGCTTTACCTCAAGCACCAGGTCAATGAAGCTGTCAATAGGGTTGCCCTCTATGTTGAACTCCGTAGTAATACGAGGTCTCAACTCCCTGACATCACTATATCTGATATGTCTCTCATCAGGGCGAGGGTGCACTGTTATCCCTTGTGCGCCAAACTTCTCACAGTCGGAGGCCACTTTCAGCACATCGGGATTGTTGCCTCCGCGAGCGTTGCGGAGAGTGGCTACCTTGTTGATGTTAACGCTTAATTTTGTCATTTTTCAGAATTTTAATCTACCTGTGATACTTAGTATTAAGCAAATTTTGTAACTTTGCACTCTAATAACAGAGGGTTGAAAAACGGGCATTATCCTTGTATTTTCGCATTCTGCTATTTGCGCAGATCAATAAAAAACTGCGGCAAAGTTACAAAATGTTTGGTATTTATCACCATTCAGTAGAAATTAAAGATGTAAAAAGGTTAAAATATGAACTCTCCACACTTGAAATTCGCCCTGTTCGGCAACTCATACCAGGCAAAAAAGTCAGAAAACGTCACTAAGACAGTATCCTTCCTCAACGAAAAAGGAGCGGAGATAAGCATCGAAAAGGAGTTCTACGATTTCCTTGTCAGCAACGGGCGGGTAGAGGAAGGCAGTGTTTCCATATTTGAGAACAGCGATTTTGAAGCCGACTATGTAATCTCCATGGGTGGTGATGGCACACTATTGCGTGCGGCGACCCACGTGTGCGACAAGAACATCCCTATTCTCGGTATCAACATGGGCAGGCTTGGTTTTCTTGCCGACATAGTGCCTTCGGAGATTGAGAGTGCATTGGAGTCGATTTATAAGGGCGACTTCCGCATTGAGCAACATTCCGTGATACACGTGGAGAGCGACGGTGAGCCGTTGCAGAATTTCCCTTGCGCCCTCAACGATATAGCGGTGCTTAAACGCGACAACGCCTCGATGATCTCAATACACGTGAGCATCAACGGCGAGTTTCTCGTAACCTACCAGGCAGACGGACTGATAGTAAGCACACCGACAGGCTCTACGGCTTACTCCCTGTCCAACGGCGGTCCGATAATAGCACCTGAGACGGGCATTCTCTGTCTCACGCCCGTCGCCCCCCACAGTCTGAACATCCGTCCTATTACCATTCCCGATGATTCAGTCATCACGATGACGGTAGAGAGCCGCAGTCATAATTTTCTGATTGCCGTTGACGGACAGTCGGAGAAATGTGAGGAACATACCACGTTGACAATACAGAAAGCACCATATTATATCAGTATAATAAAACGCAGTAATCAAAACTATTTCGCCACATTGCGTGAGAAGATGATGTGGGGAGCAGACAAAAGAATATGAAAAAGACAATATTTTTATTGACATTGGCACTCGCCATTACCAGCAGCGTAATGGCGGAGGATGCAGACTCGCTATATGCGAAAGGCCTGTTGCAACCAGGAGCGGCAGCACCGGAGTTTACATTGAACGATATCGATGGCACGAGCCACACACTCGCCTCTCTGCGTGGCAACTATGTGGTACTTGATTTCTGGGCTTCATGGTGCCCTGACTGCCGCAAGGATGTACCGAGGATGAAAGAGCTGCACGAGCAATACGGCAATGTGGCAACATTCGTAAGTATCTCATTTGATGACAACAAGGACAACTGGAGCAAATACGTCAAAGAGAACGGCATGGACTGGCTGCACCTCAGCGAACTGAAAAAGTGGAAAGAGACAGAGATTTCAAAACTCTACAACATAAAATGGATACCAGCCACCTATATCCTCGACCGTAACGGTGACATCATTTTAGCAACAGTGATGATTGAGAAAGTGGCTGAAAAACTGAAAGAGCTGCAAGAATTGTAATATTGCCTTAAATATTAAAGAGTAAGGTCAAACAACAGGAGTAAAAAGGAATGGATAACAAACAAGCGACATTAGAACTCGGTACAAAACCGATGGGCAGGCTACTCATGCAGTACGCTCTGCCGGCAATTATAGCGATGACAGCCTCATCGCTATACAACACCATAGACAGTATTTTCATCGGACAGGGCGTGGGTCCTCTTGCTATATCAGGACTTGCCATTACCTTCCCTCTGATGAACTTGGCATCAGCATTCGGTGCGGCTGTCGGCGCAGGTTCTCTGACGTGTATCTCTATCAAGTTGGGGCAGAAAGACTATGCAATGGCACAACAGGTGTTCGGTACGAGTATAGTGCTAAACACCATTATCGGTATCTCTTTCGGTGTAGTTGCACTGATATTCCTCGACCCGATACTCTATTTCTTCGGTGCGAGTGAGCAGACATTGCCCTACGCCCACGAGTATATGACCGTGATATTGATAGGTAACGTGTTCTCGCACATGTTCTTCGGCATGAACGCCATACTGCGTGCGGCAAGTAAGCCCCGTAAGGCGATGTATGCCACTATATTCACAGTGATATTGAACGTTATCCTCGCCCCTATATTCATCTGGCCCTTGCACCTTGGCATCCGCGGTGCGGCATTGGCGACTATCATCTCACAGACGACAGTGCTGATATGGCAGTTCAAACAGTTCTGCAACAAAGACGACATCATCCATTTCCAGCATGGCATCTACAAACTGAGAAAGAACATTGTGAAGAACATTCTCGCAATAGGTATCTCCCCGTTCTCCATGAACGTGTGTGCCTGTATCGTGGTGATTTTCATCAACAACACTCTCGTAAGTTACGGTGGCGACTTGGCTGTCGGCGCATACGGCATAGCCCATAAGTTGGTGTTCCTGTTCGTGATGGTGGTGATGGGTCTCAACCAGGGTATGTTCCCTATTGCCGGTTACAACTATGGTGCGCAGAATCTTGGGAGAGTTATCAAAGTTCTTAAATATACCGCTACGGCAGGAGTTATCGTGATGACCATCGGCTTCCTGATAGTTCATATCTGGCCATACCAGTGTGTGCGCCTGTTCACTACCGACCCAGGACTTATCGAAATTTCCGAAGTAGCCGTAAAGGTGAACATGCTGGCGCTGCCGATAGTAGGTCTTCAAATGGTGGCGACCGGCTTCTTCCAGAGTATCGGCAAGGTGAACATCAGTATATTCTTGGCACTCTCGCGCAATATGCTGTTCTTCCTGCCTTTGTTGTTCATCCTGCCGCCTATCTTCAAGTTAAACGGTGTGTGGATGGCAATCCCCGGTGCCGACATCATAGCTTCTATCGTAACTATATGTATGTTGGCTCACCAACTGAAAAAAATGAAAAAACGATTTAATACTGCTATATAATTATGGAAAACACAAAAAACATCATTATCAATGTCGGAAGACAACTCGGAAGCGGCGGCAGGGTGATAGCCAAACGGCTTGCCGAAGACCTCGGCTGCGAGTTTTACGACAAGGAACTTCTTAATCTGGCGGCAAAAGAGAGCGGGTTCAGTGAGAAGATTTTCGAGGAGAACGACGAGAGCACCAGTTTTTTTAAGTCGCTTTTCCACATGAATGCGTCCTACGCATCAGGGCAATATTTCTACAGCAACAAATTGTCGCAAGAAAGTCTGTTCCAGTTCCAGAGCGATGCTATCCGCAAGGCAGCCGAAAACCACTCATGTGTGTTTGTGGGCCGTTGTGCCGACTATGTGCTACGAGATTTCGACAACAAGGTTGACATCTTCATAACGGCAAATCTTGAGAAAAGGATAGAGAGGATAAGAAAGATACATTCCTGCTCCGATGAGGAAGCTGAAAAGATGATAGAGCATGGTGAGAGTATCAGGTCTTCTTATTACAACTACTACACAGGCAAGACATGGGGCGACGGAAAGTCGTATGACCTGTGCATAAACTCCGGCATCTTAGGCATTGACGGTACTGTTGACTTCATAAAGGAGTTTGTGAGAAGAAAATTCGCCCTCTGATTCCTATGGCAACACACACTCAACGGCATGAAAAGGATAGGAATTATCAGTGACACCCACGCCTATTGGGACGACAGATACCTGAAATATTTTGAGTCATGCGACGAGATATGGCACGCTGGCGACATCGGCTCCCTTGAGGTGGCGCAACGCCTTGCGGAATACCGCACGTTGAGGGCTGTCTATGGCAACTGCGACGGTGGCGACCTGCGACGGATGTTCACTGAGATACTGCGCTGGAAATGCGAGGATGCCGACGTGCTGATGAAACATATCGGCGGCTACCCCGGCAACTATGACTACAGTATCCGCAACTCTATCTTCGCCACCCCACCCCAATTGTTTATTAGTGGTCATTCGCATATTCTGAAAGTGAAATACGACAAGACCCTCAACCTTCTGCATATTAATCCAGGAGCGGCAGGACTGCAAGGCTGGCATAAGGACAGGACAATAGTACGCCTGACCATTGACGGCAGGGAGTTCAAGGATCTTGAGGTGGTAACCCTTGCCGACCCCCGCAAGGGAGACACCCACTTCTAAACGTGAATGTTTGTTTCACGCCATTCTACAATAACATTACATTATTCTACGTTATCATATATAATAACTAATCAAACGACATAGAATATGAAAACATACCTCGTTACAGGAGCTGCCGGCTTTATAGGCGCGAACTTCATAAAATATCTTCTTTACAAGAAATACAAGGATGAGGACATAAAGATAATCGTACTCGACCTACTGACCTACGCCGGCAACTATGGTACTATAAAAGATGATATCGACAACAAACGGTGCGTGTTCGTGCATGGCGATATCCGAGACCGGGAATTAGCAGACCGCATTTTTGCTGAAAACGACATCGACTATGTGGTGAACTTCGCCGCAGAGAGCCATGTTGACCGCAGTATCGAGAACCCGCAACTGTTCCTGCAGACAAACATTCTCGGCACGCAGAACCTTTTGGATGCCGCACGCAAGGCCTGGGTGACAGGCAAGGATGAGGTAGGCTACCCTGTGTGGAAAACCGGCAAGCGTTTTCATCAAGTAAGCACAGATGAGGTTTACGGCTCACTTGGTGCGGATGGTTTCTTCACCGAAAAGACACCGCTCTGTCCACACAGTCCTTACAGCGCCTCAAAGACCAGTGCCGACATGATTGTAATGGCATACCGCGACACCTACCATACGCCGGTGTCTATAACACGCTGCTCAAACAACTATGGTCCGTATCATTTCCCAGAAAAACTTATTCCTCTTATTATCAACAATATCTTGGAAGGCAAAAAACTGCCTGTTTACGGCAAGGGAGAAAACGTGCGCGACTGGCTGTATGTTGAGGACCATTGCAAAGCTATCGACCTTGTTGTACGTGAGGGCAAGGATGGTGAGGTGTATAATGTTGGAGGACACAACGAGATGACCAACATCAACATCGTAAAACTCACTATCAAGACTATCCACGACATGATGGAGGCTGACGTGAACCTGCGGAAAGTACTGAAAAAGCAGGTCAAGGATGCACAAGGCAATATCGCAATCGACTGGATTAATGAAGACCTAATAACATTCGTAACCGACCGCCTTGGGCATGACCAACGCTATGCTATCGACCCAACGAAGATAAAGAATGAGCTTGGCTGGTATCCAGAGACGAAATTCGCCGACGGCATAGTAAAGACTATCCGTTGGAATCTTGAGAACCAGGATTGGATCAGCGAGGTTACGAGTGGCGACTACCAGAAATACTACGAACAGATGTACGCAAACCGATAAAAGAAATGAAAAAGATATTGTTATTAGGCTCAGGAGAATTGGGCAAGGAGTTTGTTATCGCCGCAAAACGAGCAGGGCAGTATGTCGTTGCCTGCGACCGTTATCCCAATGCCCCGGCAATGCAGGTTGCCGACGAGTGTGAGGTGTTCAGTATGCTCGATGGTGACGCCCTTGACAGGGCTGTCGCAAAGCACCAGCCAGACATTATCGTACCAGAGATTGAGGCTATCCGCACGGAACGTCTTTTCGACTACGAGAAACAGGGAATACAGGTTACGCCGAGTGCGAGAGCCGTGAATTTCACGATGAACCGCAGGGCTATCCGTGACCTTGCGGCAAAGGAATTAGGACTGAAAACAGCAAAATATTACTATGCCAAGACTCTCGATGAACTGAAAGAACATTCTAAAGAAATCGGTTTTCCTTGCGTCATAAAACCGCTCATGTCCTCATCAGGACACGGTCAGAGTATCGTAAAGGATGCTTCGGGTATTGAGGCAGCTTTCAATGCCGCAATGGAAGGCAGTCGTGGTGATGTGAAAGAGATGATTATCGAGGAGTTCATCCATTTCGACAGCGAGTTCACATTACTTACGGTAACACAGAAAAACGGAGAGACGCTGTTCTGCCCTCCTGTCGGTCATGTGCAGATTAGCGGTGATTACCGTGAGAGTTGGCAACCATACAAAATCAGTGAGAGCGACCTCAACGAGGCAAAGAGGATGGCGGCCGCCGTCACAAAGGCTCTTACCGGTGCCGGAATATGGGGCGTTGAGTTTTTCCTCAGCAAGGACAGGGGCGTTATCTTCTCGGAGTTGTCTCCCCGTCCGCACGATACCGGTATGGTGACACTTGGTCATACCCTCAACCTCAACGAGTTTGAACTGCATTTCCGTGCCGTAATGGGATTGCCGATACCCGCCATTCACCTTGAGCATGCCGGCGCAAGTGCCGTTGTCTTGGCAAAGGAGGAAGCACATCATGAGCCTGAATATAACATGACCGATGTGCTTAGTGAGGATTATACCCGTCTCAGGATTTTCGGCAAGCAGGAGCAGCACGTCAACAGGCGCATGGGTGTCGTACTATGTTATGGCGATTTAAATGCCGACACCACAGCACTTCGAGACAAGGCTAAAAGGTTGGCAAGTACTGTGATTAAATAATAATGTTAGATATGAAATGATTGAGACGCTACAAGGTTTCAGGTTTTTATTCATCCTATTGATATTTTTCTCCCACCTCACGTGGAACAACATTGGGAATTTCGAATTTGGTGGCGATTGTGGCGTTTCTTTCTTTTTCATATTAAGCGGTTTTGTACTGTCTGTCGGTTACGGCAAACGAATAGAGCAAAAACATTTCAGTCACAAACAACTCATTGCAAAACAACTAATAAAGTTGTACCCTTTGCATATCATGACAATGATAGTTGTGATATTGCTCGACCTACGTATCGGTTATAGTACAGAATTTGATAAGATAGCAGCTAATATATTTCTTCTGCAATCATGGATACCAAACGAGGGCTACAGTTTCTCTTGCAATGGGGTATCATGGTTTCTATCAGACATCGTTTTCTTTTACCTTTTATTTCCTTACCTTTTCATAAAGATACAGAAATCATCACGACGGTCAATCACATTATTCACCGCATTACTGTTAGTGATATACTTTGTAGTGGCGTATTCCGTTCCGAGCGAAAATGTGAATAGTATTCTCTATGTTTTCCCTCTTACAAGAACCATTGATTTTGCCATAGGAATTCTTATTTATCGCCTCTATATGTCGCAATACACAACAGACCTAAGTAGATGGTTGAACAAGAAAAGTGTTGTATCAAAGTCATTATTTGAGATTATATTCTTAATCGCACTTATATTGACATACTT
The DNA here is from genome assembly GCA_021204605.1 of Prevotella sp. Taxonomy (GTDB): domain Bacteria; phylum Bacteroidota; class Bacteroidia; order Bacteroidales; family Bacteroidaceae; genus Prevotella. Next base: position 5,911 of record JAJPZD010000016.1, on the reverse strand, counting down.
CATATACATTCACATCAATCAGCGACTTCACAGTGCGGCTTTGTTTTGGTGCGTTATACCTTTCTTCATCTATTTTTTTGCCATAACAGATAAAGGTGGTGGTATAATAACGCGTATGTTACATTCTGACAGACTAATATGGCATAGGGGGGGGTAAATATTAGCTTTGAATTTTATATGCTTCATATCATAGTAATAAGATTAGTCAAAAGCATTATTGAGCATCTTACTGTGAGTATCAATTATCCATTAATGGCTGTAGTATGCATAATAGTTACTGTTATTTTGTCATCTATACTTAAGAAATATTTTACTGATAAAATATACTCATATTTGATTAAATACGTTATTAAAATATGAATAGAATAATAGAATTGCCGAAAGTAATTGATGCACGTGGCAATCTCACTGTCGCAGAGAGTATCAAGAGCATTCCTTTCAATGTCAAAAGAGTATATTGGGTTTATGATGTGCCAGGCGGAGAGTGTCGTGGCGGTCATGCCCACAAGGATTGTCTTGAAATCCTCATTGCGGTCAGTGGCAGTTTCAACGTTACTCTTGATGACGGAACAAACAAAACGACATACCTGTTGAACCACCCTTATCAAGGATTGTTTATCGACAAGAGTATATGGCGGACACTTGATGACTTCTCCTCTGGTGCTGTGTGCCTTGTCCTCGCATCGGAATATTTTGAGGAAGAAGACTACATAAGGGAATACGACGAGTTCTTGGAATACGTGAAATGTTCGAAATAAGGCGATATTCTGAAGATTATAAGGAGGCATGGAATGAGTTTGTAAGACACTCCAAGAATGGTACTTTCCTATTTGACCGGAATTATATGGACTACCATTCCGACAGGTTTTGCGACTGTTCCCTATTGTTTTATTCCGAAGATACATTGCGTGCGCTGTTGCCGGCAAATGTCAATGGCGATACCCTTTACTCACATCAAGGCCTGACATACGGCAGTCTAATTACCGATGACAATATCTCTGCTGCCGAAACTGTAACATTGTTCCATGAACTGAACGACTATCTGCACACTAATGACATCAAAAAAGTGCAATATAAGTGCATTCCATGGATATATCACAAGCATCCTGCCGAAGAAGATTTATACGCCATCTTCCGTGAGTGTAATGCTAAACTGATTGCACGTGACATATCCTCTACGATAGTAATGAGCAACAAAATCAAGTGGCATAGGGACAGGAAATACGGAATAAACAAGACTGCCAACAACGGCATAACTGTCGAACGCAGCGATGATTTCCGTAAATTCTGGTATGTCCTGAACAATAACCTGTCAAACAAATACGGTGTAAGACCTGTGCACACCATAGATGAGATAGAACTTCTGAAATCACTTTTCCCCGACAACATTATATTATATGTGGCACATAAGGATGATGTGGTGTATGGGGGAACGGTACTTTATATAACAGACAAAGTGGTGCATGCGCAATACATTTCCGCAAGTCCTGAGGGGAAACACCTACGTGTGATTGACGCTATCTACAACGTTATCCTCAACCGTGACTTCACCGATTATCAGTATTTCGATTTCGGCAAGTCAACGGAGGAGCATGGGCATTACCTCAACGAGAGTTTGATATACCAGAAAGAAGGTTTTGGCGGGCGTGGTGTATGCTATGATACTTACGAATGGGAACTATGATTAAATACTTAGACCTACAGAAAGTTACGGCAAGCCATGGCGAGGAGATAAACTCCGCCATTAGGCGTGTCGTTGACGGTGGCTGGTATCTCTTAGGCGAGGAGAACAGGCGTTTTGAGGAGGAATATGCCAAATACATCGGTACAGAGCATTGCGTGACTTGTGGCAACGGACTCGATTCGCTTACCCTTATCCTGCGAGCATATATCGAAATGGGCGTATTAAAAGAAGGAGATGAAGTAATTGTACCTGCAAACACATACATTGCAACAATACTTGCCATTACGGAAAACAACCTTATTCCAGTACTTGTAGAGCCACGCATAGACACTTTCCAGATTGATGACAACCGTATCGAAGATGCAATAACCAAAAAAACAAAGGCTATAATGCTCGTGCACCTGTACGGCCGTTGCGCCTATACAGACCATATCGGTGAGCTATGCAAGAAATACAACCTCAAACTGTTTGAGGACAACGCACAGGCTCATGGCTGCACGTTCAACGGAAGGCATACCGGTTCTTTGGGCGATGCCGCAGGGCACAGTTTTTATCCTGGCAAAAATCTTGGTGCTCTTGGTGATGCCGGTGCCGTTACCACAAACGATGCAGATTTAGCCACTGCAATAAGAGCCATAGCCAACTATGGTTCAAGTCGCAAGTATGTGTTTGACTACATCGGGCACAACAGCCGTATGGACGAGATCCAGGCTGCTGTTCTCCGCACAAAACTGCCCTATCTCGATGCCGACAATGACAAGAGAAAAGCCCTTGCCATACATTATATCCAGAACATCCACAACCCCAAGTTGCGCCTCCCAAGTCTTGAATATTGCGAGAACAGTGTCCATCACATCTTCCCGATATTATGCGAGCAGCGTGACGAATTGCAGCAATATCTCACTGCCCATGGAGTACAGACACTTATCCACTACCCCATTCCGCCCCACAAGCAACGCTGCTATCATGCCCTTTCATCCCTGCATTTGCCCATAACCGAGCAAATCCACGTCCAGGAGCTTAGCATCCCATTAAATCAGGTACTTGAAGAAGCAGAAATCGCGACAATAATTCGATTGCTCAACGAGTTCTGAATTTTCATTTTCACCCTATTATTGTTTCAAAATGTTTCATTTTGAAACGCCGAAGTGGTAATTTTTCTTAACAAATTATATGTTAAATTCGGTCAAAAATAGCCATTACAGATACTTGTAGTGCAGACTCTCGATTTTTGAGGGGAAAAAAGTGAAACAGTGAAACAGTGAAACACTAAATTCATGAAACAGCGAAAAAAGGAACAGAGAAGCGATGAGGGAACATCTTTTTGTCAAGACACCCATTCTCTGCGTACCAACCACGATGGACACGCACAACATCACCCCCTCTAACACTATTTAGCAAATAGTCGTAAAGAGATGCCCCTTTTGCTTCTGAGGAAGATATATATCCACTGTTTTTTGAGATAAACTCTGCAATAGTCATAATACAATCTATAGCAACGCAAAGATACAACATATTTTGAAATAAGCAATAGATTTGAGGAAAAATATTGGCTCATCCAATAAACATTGGGATTTCCAATCTTTCTTATACAATACTAACCTAGGTAAAAAGGTTACTAACATATCCTGTTTTCGCCAATGCGTTTGCCAATAATTCATGCAAACGTACGCCCCGTTGTGGCGTGCGGACATAATAAATTACCTATGGTGAAGTTCCTCACGCTCAACAATTACTTAAGTGATTTTCCTCACGCTCTGCATAGCTCGAACAAGTTCGGCTTTGCACTCGCTCAATCGGAAAATTCAAACGAGTTTGATTGTATTCGCTCAATCGGAACATTGTGTCCCTACATTGGGTGCACGAGGGTGTAATCGGTGGACACATCAGATTTTCGGCGACATAGGAAATCTCTGTGCCTTTTCTTTCAGAATTTTTAACTTGAGAACTTGATTGTATTAGCTTTGGTGATTTTTCTCACGCTCGGCATAGCTCAAGCGAGCTTGGCTTTGCTCTCGCTTAATCGAAAAATTCGCTTAATTGAAAAATTATGTCCGCAGATAGCGAAAATGTGAATATGTGTCTTGGCTAAACGCACATGCACTATTGTTGCTGTTTCTTCTTGCTCATCAAGTCAAGACGCTTGCTCATATCTTCTTCAGTAGGCAGTGTATTGCGGATTTCCTGCATACGTACATTGTCATAGGAAGCCACACCCATTGGGGTCTGTATGCCCTTGAAAGCCCATTTCACTTCTGTCTGGTTCTTATCCTTACAGATAAGTAATCCGATGGTTGGATTGTCCTGTTCAGTCTTCAACAGTTCATCCACGGCATTAACATAGAAATTCAGCTTGCCTGCAAATTCTGGCTCAAAAGTCTTCGCTTTCAATTCGCATACGATATAACAATGAAGCCTGGTATGGTAAAAGAGCATATCTATCCTGCGCGTCTTTCCTGCAACAATGAGTTCTTTCTGTCTCCCAAGAAAAGCGAAACCATTGCCCAGTTCCAAGAGGAAGCGTGTGATATTCTTCTCCAATTCATCTTCCAGCTCCGACTCTTCGTATTCTTCAGGTAGGGCTATGAATCCTAAGTCGTATGAATCCTTGGTGATTTCCTGTGCAAGGCGGCTCTGCTCCAGGGACAGATAATCTGCAAAATTACAGATGGCACCACCTTGACTTTTATACAACTTGGCATGAAGACAGTTGTCGAGTGTCTGGCGGCTCCAGCCCTCTTCAATGGTTTTTCGTACATAGAACAATGCCTCGTCAATATTCTTGCATTTGGTGATAATCTGAACATGATGCCCCCATGGAACAAACGAGAATGCCCAAGGGAAATCTTCTCCTTCTGTACTATTGTTCATTGTTCCGCCAAATTCTCCAACAAGTTGTTGGAGTTTTACAACCATTTGTTTGTCCGCACTTTGTATTTCTCCAACAAGTTGTTGGAGTTTTGCAGCATAGGCTTTTTGTGAATAGAAAAGATACCATTTCTTCATGTTCCACAAGTTGGTGGTGCTGAAGCCCTTTGATTTTGGAAATGCGGCTTTCATGTCGAGGCTCACCTGTTCCACGACACCCACTCCCCAACGCTCCTCAATCTTGCGGATGACAAGGTCACGACCCAACTGCCAATTGAAAAGCAACTGTTCCACATTCACTTTCACCGCCGCTTTGATTTGCGCTTTCTTGTAGCGGTTCTTTATCTCCTCAATCCAAAGCATATAACTTTCATCCACATGCACACCTACGCTACTGGCGAAATGAGGATTCTGTATGTCTTTCCTTTCCATTATTCCAATGATATTTGAACTAAAGCAGTTCTGACTTCATTATGCCGAAGAAGTTCTCAGCCATGGCATTGTCCAGGCAGTTGCCCTTGCGTGACATGCTCTGCCCTTGAAAGGTGAGCAGTCTTTCCTTGACCGACCTGCCGGAATTTGTTCTAACCTTTTTCATTAAAGCATGAATTTAATCAGTTCGTCAATTTTTTTGCCTACACGAAGTTGAGAGGCATATTCATATAGACGTGTAATGTTACGGTCTTTGCGTGCCAAATAAGATCTTAATATTTCCGAACTTACGTCAATTCCTATTTTATTTCGGTATTTAATGGCATCGCAAACAGATTTTTCCAAATCATACACTTTAACTATAAAACCTTCAATTTCAACTTCTTGTATGCCCAGTTTGTATGCCTTGCGTGTCATGTACCTAAGTTGTATTGGTGGAAATTCAGGAAGTGTCACCCTGCGTGTACGCTCAACGGCAATATAGTAGGATAATGGTATCTGTGTTGTCAATTCATGATATGACCATGCAGAATACAGGCACAGAACGCCGCCTGGGACCAATCGTTCCACGTCGATCATCTGTTTGGCAAGACTATCATTCATTGCGTATTTACCACGACGGACGCGCACAACTTCACCACGTCTTACACTATTTAGCAAATAGTCGTAAAGAGATGCCTCTTTTGCTTCTGAGGAAGATATATACCCACCGTTTTTTGAGATAAACTCAGCAATAGTCATAATATAAGCTATTAACACTGCAAAGTTACAACATATTTTGAAATATGCAGTAGTTTTGAGGAAAAATATTGGCTCATCCAATAAACATTGGGATTTCCAATCTTTCTTATACAATACTAACCTAGGTAAAAAGGTTACTAACATATCCTGTTTTCGCCAATGCGTTTGCCAATAATTCATGCAAAC
>JAJPZD010000119.1 GCA_021204605.1 Prevotella sp. | reverse complement strand
ATTTGGTAAAATGAATATCGCCTGCGACATGGTATTTTGGCAAATTTTGACATCGGAAGCAGCCCGGCTGCGTGTCCTTGCATAATGCCGTTGCCGTAACTTTGCGACGGAAAAAATCAAAGTTGAACCATTATTGAAAGATGTATGACAGCCAACATTCAGCCAAGTTGCGACGTTATTTTTTTAATCCAGACTTTAATGATCCGACATGAGAGGATCTAAGCGAGAGTGAGCGGAATGGACGCGTTGTCCATTGGATGAACCTACCTATAAAAATAGACAATCGTTCATCTGAATGGACGTTAGCGGAAAAGGAGCGAGCAGAAACGTGAGCCGCGATTGAGGATATTGATGTCTGACACCGCTTTCTTCAGATTTTTGAAGGTCTCGTAATATTGGAGTGCAACGGAAATATGCAGAGACTGTCAAAAATCAATTATCAATCCTGACGCTTTCGATTGAGCGAGTAGTGCAAGCGCAGCGCAGCACGTGCGAGAGAAAGAGAATGTGTCAGAACCGCTTTTCCACCTTTTTGTTCTCGGCGTGAAAATAAGCGGAATTAGCGAGCGTGCGAGCGTAATGTAGTCGAGTTGAGCACCGAGTACAAAAATGAATGATCAATCACTGACTGTTTCGCTTGACAGAGCGGAGCGGAACGAAGAGAAGTGAAGCGACGAAAGCGAAAATGTCAGTACCGCTTTCCCATAGCATGGAGTGTTGTCGATATGAAGGAGTGAAGCGAGTGAAGCGGAAGTTTAGCGATCCGAACACGTGAGGATGAGCGGATGGAGCGAAATGTGGCGAAATGACGTAATGAGGCAACATGCCATGCGCCATTTAATTAATCCAGATTCTTTTGACGAAATTACAAGGACGTGAAGCGTGGTGTAGTGCAGCACTTTTGATCAGTGAGTGCCTTTGAAAATCTTCAATCTCACCGAGAGAAAGAGCGTAACGGAACGAGCGAGGGTATGAAGGAATTTCGGCGAATGTATCTGACACCGCTTTTTCAGGCGGAAAGAGTTCCGAAACGCGCACCGGCACGAAGTGGCAATGCAGACGAAGAACGAAGTGATGAGCGGAATAACGGAGTGTCGGAAACGTCGGAATGCTTTCCGCCCCATCATCAATCCCATCTGCATTGTAAGATGAGAGACGACCATTCCGCGAGCGAAGCGGCGGATAGTGTCGGATGGAAGCGTCAATGCTGTTGGACACCGCTTTTATCAGGCAGAAAGAGTTCTGAAAAGTGCACCGGAGCGCAATGGCAATGCAGACGAAGAACGAAGTGATGAGCGGAATAATGAAGCGACGGAAACAACAGAATGCTTTCTGCCCCGAGAAAAATTCTTATTCCGTCAGGAATAAGAATTTGCGATGAATCCTGTTGTCTGAATGCGAGGAAATTTCTCGACACCTATACATACGGTGTCGAAAGCGTCACTGCCGTCTGTGCGCCCTTCAAGTTTGTCTTCCTCTGTCTCGGCGAGTTTCTCGCCACGTTTGTCTTTCTGCCCATTGTAGATGCCGGCAGATTGTATTGAAATCAGCAAATCCACGTTATTGTCCCTATTTATAAGGACAATGTGATTTGCCCTGCCTCTGAACATACGATTTATAAGTGCGTTCTTCTCGATGTGATTCATCGGCTTGCCGATGTAGACAGGACGCACCAGCCACTGGTGCTTGCGTAATTTCTTCTCCACTTCCGAATGGAAGTCGTCATTATGCAGCGCATAATTGTTGCCAACGAAAGTAGCGTCATAATAGAAAATCACCTGTTTTCTCGGATGTGGCTTGTAGTATTCAACGAAATCTTCAAGAAGTTCAGGTATCTTCCTTTCGTACTTGACAAAAAAAGACTTCAAGATCCGCAACTTGTTATCCATTCCGATTTGGCCTACCACCAGCCAATTAATATTGGCGTTGGCATCCATCGCTATTATTAGCGGTAAATCCGGCACAAGGTCACTGTCCATGCGGCAATCATTCGGAATGTCTTTTTTGTCGAGATTGTACAGGTTCAGCACGCTCTCATTCGGAGCGGTGTACAGATTGACATCCTCACGCATACCTCCGTAGAATCCATCAGCAGAGATTCCGATTCTTTTGCACATTATAGATGTGGCAAAAGTGAGCGGAGGAAGATCGCGCTTCGCACGACGGATGAAATCCTCTCCAAGAAGCGCAAGGTTCTCAATCGAAGTGTATTCTTTGTAAAGAAGGCACTTCGAGCGGAAAAAGTCAAGCTGATTTTTCAACTTGGCGATTTTCACATCTTCATCTTTTTTCGAGTTGCGTAATTTCCATAACTTGTAAACGATACCTTGCATCACTTCAACAAGATCTTTATCCATCATTTTCTCATAGGTCAGTGCCCATGAGCCTTTTTTGGTGATTGGCATATCTGTTGAAATAGTCAATCCGTGATGCATGTAACATTTTCCGAAGTACATTTCATTGCCTCGGTTGGCTTGAAATGTCTCGTCCTTTAGCTGCTCAAAATCTATGAATTTCGCTTCGTCAATCAGAATGTAATCCAAAGACATAGAATTGGATGTGCCGACTCTGTCCTGACTGATTACATTAATAACGCTGCCATTGTAGAAAGCGATGGTGTTGTCCCAGTTAGCCGGCATGAATAGCGGAGATTTCCACTTGAGTTTTTTCCATGGTTTTTTTCCTACGACATAGTGAACGTCTCTCTTATATCCCCACCTTTCGAAATGAATCAGAAGCGATGGAAGGATGTTGGTCAGGCAACGTTTCACCGACGGAGCGACGAAACCTCCCATCGAGCCGGGCATGTTCTGGAAACAGTTCATCGCCCTTACCGCCTGAACCGCTCCTTTGCCGAATCCACGTCCGCAAATCATCACAAGGTCACGAGGCATCAGATTCAGCATATACATCTGACCGTCATTGAAGTACTGCCTGTTAATCTCTGTCATCGCTCAGTTCCTCATAATCAACTTCCTCACTCTGCAACCGCCAGTTCTCGTCAACTGAATACTTCTTCTCAAGCAGCCGTATGCGGTCGCGCAGATTAGGCACTTTCTTTATACCGAGCACTGTCGGATCATCAGTCGGCACGAAGGTTTGCGGAATAATCTTGTCGTATTCAAGTTCAATCTCATCTTCCTTGTCGGTGCGGTTGTTCAGAATACGGTTTTTCTCTATCGAGGCAACCGAGCGGAAATCGCCGGCTCTGCGAGCGGCTTTCAGGTCTTCCTCCAAATCACGGTTGATTTTCCAGCGCATGAAGTCTTTCGATGCTTGTTGGAGATTGCCGAGCAGCAATTGGACAATTCTAATATCATCGTATGCCTGAGCATGCCTGACATGGAATTGTCCCATGTCAAAAGTCACCACCTCTTTCTCGAATTTCTTTGGGAATTGGAGCCAATAGGCATAGACGGCACGGATGCGATGTAGGCGTTCAAGCACTTCATTCTTGATGCCACTCGCAACAAGCTCATCATCATTCATGGTGACGAGCTTGCAGTACCTGTCTATGTCTATCGGCATTCCCATAATCAAATCGTGACTTCTGACAGCATTGCTTCAATTTGCCTCTGACATTCAGAAATCGAGAAAGGAGAACCTGCCTCGGCAAGTTCACGTACCGATTTGCGCAGTCCATGTGCGGTCACCGTCGCACCATGGAAAAACGCGCGTCTGGCAGCATTGCCATACGTGTTAATGTCATCGCAAAGTGAAAGCTCGTCAATCCCCAGCAAGTGTGCTATCTCCTTCGGTGACATCATGTCGCTTGCAAGCTCGTCAATTTTCGCCAGTGTCTGTTTTGAGTATTCCATCAACCCTTAGTGATGATTCGACAACTTCATTATAGCCAATCAACAACTCACTGAAAGCGAGTTGCGATGTGGTAATCATAGTGCTTTCCGCACGGCCGCCATACGTCTGGTTCTGTGATGACAGAGACGAAACCGACCATTTATCGTTTTTCACGAGTACCACCTTGCTGTGATTCATGCCGAGATAAATCGAGTCAAAGCAGTTCTTCATGAGTTTTTTCAGAATGACGGTCTTCCTCGATGCCTTGATGTCCGCCAGCAGCACGGCACGGTTTATAAGGTTTCGTTTTCTCAGCCTGTGAAAACCTGAAAGAAAAGCGTCGGATGTCGAGAATGTCGATACATACACGTCCGCTTTTCCTGTTTGTTCCAATATCCATATCAGCAGACCAAGCGTGTGAAGTTTGTTGCCGAGATAGAATTGCTGTTCGTTATTCTTCAACGGCCGGAGTATCTCCGACACCGCTATTCCCTTGCCCATCCGTATCTATGGAAATGCCGCCATCAGCCAACTTCTGTGTGAGATCGTCTCCGATGACCTGATTGTTGTCGGTGAGGATCTTCACTCTTTCCTCGATTTTCACTTTCAGATCAAGATAAGACTTCTGTGCTTTCGCCTGTTCTTCCTCCGTGCTGCTGACTTTTGTGTTCTTCAAATCAATCAACTTGTCAACGTTCTTGCTTATGTAAGATCGTGCGTTGTTGATTTTCTTCAGTAGGTCTGTGGCAGTCTCTGTTTTTTCCTCCGTTTCTTCCGTAATTACATAGCTGTCGTATGTCTCGAAAGTTGCCTTGTACTTATACCAGTTCTCGGAGAGCATCGTCAGATACTCGTACCTGTCGCAAGGAGTCTCAAGTTCCTTGCACGTGTTGTAGAGTTCCTTTATCTTCTTCCACCTTTCGGCGTTCTCATCCCAGAGCTTCTTGATTTCGTCAGGCAACTTGTCGTGGTCGGGTCTCTTTCCAGTACGGAGAGGCAGAATGTCATCGACATTCGGAACCTCGCTCCTGTCTGTATTCGCATTTGCGGTCGCAAGGATTTTGTTGTCGACTTCTGAAATTTCATTTTCGATAACAGGCGTGATTTTCTCATCGAGGACTTTCACATCCGCCAATGTCATCTTCGCCAGCCGCATAGGAAGGATTTTGTTCAGCTCATATCGCACCTTGCTCTCGAACTTCGCCGGTCTGCGAGTGATTGTCTGATACATGGCTTGGTTTCTGTTGCATTTCAGCAGCATTGTCGCACCTTCCCTCACTTCATCTTCAGTATGGCTCTCTTGCTCAAGCCATTGTTTAATCTTGATTGTTAATTTGTTGTCTATCATATTTTTAGATATTATTTGTTAAACAAAATCGGTAATGCAATCATCACGATGGCATTACCGACAACTTTAGAATCTTAAACTATTTAACTATGATTTTCCAGCTCAAAAACAAGCTATTAGAAATGGCCGTTATCATTCAGTGATGGCTGTGCCGTCAGCACCACTGATGTCGCCATCCTCTGTCTCGATCTTGCCGGTGTAGAACGGTGCCGGGTTCTCGTCCGTCGCCGTAGCGGTAATAGTCGTGGAGTTGGTGTCGGTAGCAGCCTTTCCACTGTCCTGTGCCAATGACAGCTCAACAGAGAAGGCCTCGCAACCTACCATACGGTATTTGCCGTTGCGTTGCGGTGCGAGATACACCATATCATCGTTGTTGGCATCAGCGATGTAGCCTGACGCTTCCTCTTCCGTTCCCGGAAGGAGGAAAGTACCGGTAACCTTGAAAGTCTTGCTTCCGTATGTACCTTGGTTCTCAACCTGTATCTGGTTCTCGTCAGGAATAAGATCCAGCTTATGCCATTTCTTGTCAGCCGCAAGTTCAAAATCTCCGTCATACACTGCGATAGTGCCAAGTGATGTCTTCTTTGACCTGACGATAGTCGGCCAGCTCAATATATCACGTTTGGAGATTCCGTAAACGTGGTTTCTCAATCCCGGCAAAGATTTCTTGCCTTGACAAAACTCAATATCCTCATAAAGAGTTTCCTGATCTGTACACTTTCCCATGGTCAATCAATTTTTAGTTATTACCATCATCAGAACTGGTGCTGCCGTTCTTTATCCACACACGGAATACCTCCTTGCTGACGCTCTCGAACTGAGTTCCGAAGAACATCGTTGCAACGAAGTCAACATCAAAGTGATTATTAAGAGATCTCTCGACAACGAAAGTCTCGTCCTGTCCTTTCTGATTGAAAAGAGCATAGATGTTCGTTTTCGGTGTGAGCAAAAGGAAGTCATCAGGAACGCATGTCAACGGACAGAGTTCCACGTTGGAGGCACCTTCAAGAGTCTTCTTGTCGTATGCCTGGTTGTACGGCAACGCACCGTGGTTGTTCTGGTATGCCTCGGTGTAGTAGTGATATGCCATATCGCTCATGAAGTACTTCAGCTTCTGACGGCGCAACTTGACATCTGAGTTCCAGAAGAAGTCCTTGAGAACGTCCTCCGCATTGTCTGCGGTGATACTTTCAGATCCGTATTCAAGGTTGCCGAGATCCTCGGAGATATAAACCTTGCCGTTCTCGTTGGTTCCGTCAATATCCTTCTGGATTATTGTCTTGAAACCATTGAACAAAGAGGCGGTGTCCGTCGTGTTGCTTGCGTCATGCTCAGCCGTGAAAAGATTGAGGAGAAGGTTCTCGCCCAACTGTTTCATCATGTAAGCGCACACCTGAACGACGATAGGCACGTTCTTCAATCCCTCGCCTTTGGTGACATTGCTGCCCCAGATTGACTGGTAGATCGCATTCGGATCAATTGGCTCAACGCAGTTTCCGAAGAACGTCTCGAAGATACGAGCGTCGATTGTCAGATCACCATCACCGAGTTTCGTCTTGTCGTAGTTACCGAGTTGGAACTTTCCGCCCATCTCGCTCACAATCTCACGATAGCGGATGCCTGTGCGCACTGACATGTGTGCCAGTGCCTCTTGGAGAGCGAGCATCGGCATTACGATGAGTTCTTTTCTGTACGTCACGAAAGTCTTGGAGAGTTCCTCCGGCGTGAACGTGAAATTTCCTACCTTGTCTGCCATGATGTCAATCTTTTATAGTATTCCACAAATCCTTTGCGGTAAAGTTCTCCTTACCGTTTTCCTCAATAGCCGTGTTCGTTTCGTCTCCGGCACTCCCTTCAAGGTTCTCAATGCGCGACTTCTGCTGCTCATTGAGTTTCTTCAACTCGGCTATCTCGTCCTTGGCTTTTATCAAGGCATCAGCAGCCGCCTTCATCGCCTCCTGATTGTCCTTCTCCGTCTTGGTAAGCTCACCGAGTCGATCATCAACTTTCTTCATCTGCTCTTGAGAGAGAGACGTGTTCCCACTGTCATCGGTCTCAAAACCATCAGCCATGGCGAGCAATGCCATGAGATTAGCGAAAATCTTAATCTTCATTTCCTCTGATTTACCTGCGTGTTGGTTACGGAATAGGGCCTTGACTCCCTGCCACGTCTTTTGCAGAAAAGTCTCGGTTGGATTTCCGTCCACGTCAACCACCTGTGCGAGGGTGATGTTGTCACCCTGCTGTGGTTGTGTGAGAGGCGGAATGCCGGCATCCTTGAAAATGTTTATGTAAGAATAGGAATTTACGAAATTGTCTGTTATCTCCTTTGCCGCTTTCTCGGCATCTTCGTCATCACGGATAGAATCGACGAGTCCGAAGTCAACCGCCTCCTGTGCGGTCATCCAGTTGCCTTTTTTCATCTGCTGCTGACATTCCTCGAATGTCTTTCCGGTCTTCTCTGAATACATCGAGGCAAGAACATCATCGAATGTCTTCAGGTCGGCTCTTGACTTCTGCAACTTCTTGATCATTTCGTCAATCTGCTCTTTGTTGGCCTGCTCCCATTCGAAAACTGTGGTGCTCACATTGTGGATCAGAAAAAAAGATCCTTTCACAATGTCAATCGACTTGCAGCCGAGCATGGCGATTGTGGAGATTGAGGCATTCATACCGAAAGCATGCGCATGTACCATTCCATGGTCCTTGAATGCCTGATACATTTCAAGACCGTCTTTCACGTATCCGCCCAATGAGCAGAAACCGACATGTACATCCTTGCCCTTGTTTTTATTAAGGACATAACGCACGTAGTCGGCGGAACACGAATCCCACCAACTGCCTATTGTGCCGGAAATAACTATATGATACTCCATCGATTAATTTTTCAACAAAATTAACCGGTGGTAATTTCCTTTTAAAATACTTTAATCTGCGGAAATTACAGGAATTGTGAACTGAGAACTGTATGTGACAGTGACTTTATTGAGCTGGTCATCGGTCACGCTGTCAGGATGACTCTCGCTGACGGTCATCACTGGATATGGCCGTTCATCCGTGCCGATGAGCATCTGAGTTCCGTCGATTAGCGTCAGTCTCCATGCGTATCTCTCTCTGTCCTCGAGTTCCTCGCATGTCTCAAAAGTCAATGTTGCAGTGAAAATCGGTACGTTATCTTCGATTTTGTCTGTAATTGTCAACGATGCCGGCACTTTTATCTCGATTTCCGACCAGTCGGCACCGGCTATGATGTCAACGCTTACCATTCCTTTTCTTGTTACGGTGCCAATCTGAGTGATATGGCATCTTTCGATTTTCGTAACTAATTTCTGTCTTTTCATTTTCGGTTCGCTTTGGTACGGCTTGGTACGGCTTGGAACGCTTTAGAACGGCTTGGAACGCCTTGGAACAAAATCGCACCTCTTATCCGTAAGATTTCTAAAGAAATTAACATTAATTATCATCATGGTTGTGGGTCTTGTTTCTAAGATCCACACCGTTCTTCAGATATGACCTTCTCATGCGTTGGTACCGCATCTTGATAGTGTAGTCATATTCAATAGATATGCCGTTGTTCTCGCACCATGCGTCAATCGCTTTCAATATTGAGCAGCCGCAATCATGAAGGTCATTGAGATCTTTCCACAACTGTATTCTGAAAGTGTCCTCGATGGTGTCTATCAAACATGCCTTCGCTCGCTCGCCAAGATAGTTGTAGGTGATTACCGGTTTCTGTTTTGAATCAGGAATACAGATAGAGACTTCATCATCCTGTTTAGAGAGAGGCTGCATGCCAGCCGGCATCTTCGCCAAGAACCTGCGTATGGTGGCGTTTTCTACCGACTGCGAAGGAAAAGCAATCGGATCGCCGAAGTGGAAGTTCAGCCATTGACCGATGAACGGCTTCACTTTTACGTAAACGACATAATTACTCATTCTTTTAAGCTCCTATTCTTAAAAACAAGAGCAAATTTAGTAAATACTTACCGAAACTTCGGTTTATTTAATAGTTATATACAATTTTATACACTATTAAAGCAATTTTTCTGTACAAATCTCTTTCTCCATTGTTCCTCTTACTCGTATCGCTGATGTTTCCACACGAAATTTATGTAACTTTGTGAACTTTGATTTTTTCTTATAAATCATTGATATATAGCATTTTAAAAAATTGCAGACTTAAAAGCGATTTTGTGATTGTGATGCTGTTTAGAAAATTTCGCCTTCAAAAATCCTCACAAACTTATTTCTGTAATTTTGTGAAAAATTTCGTGACGTGATTTTGTGATTTTCTAATTATCTATTATTCTTTATTTTATCTTATTTTTTCGAACAAATGTTGCAAAATCACAAAATTTTAGTAGTAAATTAGATAGGGTGTAAGGGAAAAAAGACACACCGAAAAAAGAAGCGTTGCGTAGCGGAAAACAAAAGTGTTAACGGTTGCAAAAAAATAGCGACATTCACATGCCGCTATCTGACCTAAAAAACTAATCTAATCTTAAACCGGAAAATATTGATGTTAATGAAAAATCTTAAAATGGCAAATCTTCATCCATACTTGCATTGTCTGGGTTCTCTCCTTTCGCCTTTGTCGAAAGATATATCATGTCCTTTGTCTTCTCCTTGTCGATACCTATCTTAACACGCTGCTGTATTCGTCCGGAGCTGTTGCGGTATTCCTGCGGATTTAGTTCTGTAACCCACGGACAGAGTTCCACGAATGCTTTCAGTTTCTTGTTGAAGCTCTGCATTGTTATGCGGTTGCTGTTTGAATAAACCTTGTATTCATTGAATACATCCTCACGCACAAGAAACCTGTCGAGATTCTCTCCTTCCTTGTCGAAGTAGCTGTTTGCCCATTCCTCGAAGTTCTCGCCCATTTCCTGTTTGTTGCGTCTCTTGACGATGTTCGTCATCGGAGGCTGTATCTTCACATGGTCTTTCGATACCTCGATGTAGAAGCGGCAGCATTGCAGCCAGAAATTAATGTCGTTCATCCATTCTTCCTCTGTATATGCCTTGCCGTACAGGTCTTTGTTGAAGTCGTTGCGTATGCTGCGGCTCTCAAGATAGTCATTGTCCTCTGTCTTCTCATGGTAATAGTCGCTGAATACCATGTACAGAAGTCTCGCATCTGATGAAGTGTCAAATTTGCTCGGAACATAATTTGTCGTGAACGCCAGCTTAGGACTGTCGTCGAACTTGATATTGAAACTTCTGTTGTTCTTCGGGTTCACCGTCATGTCGCCTGTTATGTTGTCGTAAAATAGTTCTGTGTTGAGATACCTGTCGCAATCGTCTATCAGCAGCATTTGTGTATGTTTGTTCACCTGGTCAAAAACGTGCGGATTGTCCATTAATTTAGGATTCCTGCCTGATAGCTTCACTGTCTTTAATAAATATGCGAGTGTCGTGAAAAAGAAAGATTTTCCGCTCCGTCCGTTGCACTCGTCATTCTCTCCGATCTTGTTGTCCATCGCCATTGGCGCCCATGCCTTTGAGGGTGTCTTGTACTGGTGCAGCATGTAACCGAAAGCGAAGATCTTGTTTATAAGGTTCTGCTTTTGCTCGGCAATCTCATCCTCGGTCAAACCTTCACCGGCAATATCGAAAAGATGTTGCTCACGGTAAACTTCCATGAATTTCTTGTTTGATCCAAAACGGTATTCCATTTCCTTACGCCAGAATATACGTGATGAGTTTATAAGGAAACCGAAAAAATGACTGTCCACATTGAGAACGTCAATGTCGTAATGTCTCTCGTCCTTATCATCAACGTTGCAATTTATTTTGAAAAAATCGTCTTTCTTCTTGAAAACATGTGGTATCAGATTTTCTTGCCATACGTAGTTATGAAGGTCATCCATTCCTGGTGTGTATGTCGACATGCCATTGTCGTCTCCTGACGGTGCATGTATCTCAACGGTCATGTTAGGGAAAAAGAATAGCTGTTTTTTGTCGGTGTATGACGTGAAATCAAGTTTTTTCTCATACAGGTTCTCAAGCGAGTATGGAGAGAGCTTCATCGAGTTGTACACCAAGTTGCGGATCTCACGACTGCCATTGTTGTCTTCCACCCATTTTCTTATGAACTCCCGCATTTCTTTTGGCGTTACCTTCCTTACGATGTTTCCGTCAACGTGGATGAACAGCACTGTCTGTGTGTTCTCATCTTGTAATGTGTAGAATCCGTATGTTCTCAGAAAGTACAGCAGACATGCCGTGTCAATCTCATACTTGTTTCTGCCGTCCTTGTTTTTGTATGATGTCCAGAACTTAATCGGTAATGCCAGCTCAATCAGGTGCTTGAAGTCTTTCTTTTCAGGCCACACGCCCATGAAGTCTCTAAGATCCTTTCGTGGCTTGCCTCGGTTGTCCTTGTATTGAGACAATTTCTCAGGCAACCATATAGTGTGAATGTCGATGAACTTCTTCGCAAGTTCGTTGCCTTTCCGCTTTCCTGTCTCGTCGATGTCCGGTATGTTGTACAGTACTTCGACATACTTCATTATCTCCTGATATTCACGCTCGCTTAACTGGTATGTCTCAGAGTTGAACCATAACGGATGATACCCCATGGAACGGCAACAGAGGCTGTCTCGCTCTCCCGAGCAGATGAACGCCATGTCAAGTTTCTTCTCCCTGTATGGTTTTCCGTCATCGTGTAACTTGTCCCATTCCTTTTCCTCGTTGGCGTTGTATATGCGGTACGCATCTTTCAGTTCCGCAAGTCCGTTGATGTAGTTTCGTGGTTTCTTTCCTGCCGGCGTGTACGAGAATCTGAAACCTTTGTCAGGATTCAGAGGCTCGTACACCTTGAAGAACTTCTGCGTCTCATCGCCTGAAGATTCCTCGATCTGGCACTCACGCATGAAAATCGGATAATGGCTGTTGCTGCTCTTGACAGTGACTTTCCTGTCCTTGACATTCGTGATCCATTTCACTGAATGCCAGTGGAGCGAGTCAGCGTCCTCTTGCGTCACTTTCGGACCGAGTATCTTCAGTTCGTCTTCCGAGAACTTGTCATTGAGTTCAAAGCTGCGTGTTCCTTCCGCTTCATCAATCCTCGCCTCTCTCTGCCGTATATCCGGCATGTTGACCTTTTTGTCTATGATGTCGGTCACACCGTATGTTGCCGCCAACTGCAATAACGCCTCTCTGAATCTCGACCTGTCCATGCCATGCTCTTTCATGTAAAGATCAATGGCATTCTCACCTCTCCCTTCATCACCGAAATCTGTCACCTGCCATATCCTGCCGTATTTCTGATTCTCAACTTCCCTGATGTTGGCGGATGGTGTCCGCTCGTTCCTGATTGCGAATTTCTTGCTCTTGTTGTTAATGCAAGATTCCGCCTGCGGATATAGATCGAGGATTATTCTCAGTCCTCCGTTGGTGGCTTGGTAAATATCTTTCGGTGTGATCATCTTGACAATATTTTTTGTCCTGCAAAAATATGACAGACTTGTTTTCTGCGAAAAAACTTTTTTTAGTTGGCTCTCCTTTCCTGAATGACTGTACTCATGAAATTCCTGTCGTATGTTTCGAGTGCTTTCCTCACTGCATGAACCAGTATTGGATTGTTCCGCATCATCGAAAGAAGTATTGTAGATACCGTTTTCGATTTTCCGTTTATCGTATATGATACTCGTGGCTCATCACCTTTGATGCCCAATATATACGTGTAACCATGCTTGGAGAGTTCTTCGCCAAGCATGATGAGTTTCCTTTTCAATGTTACATTTTCCATACTTACTTTTTTTTGAAATCGTATTCCTTTGCCCTGTGCTTTCTCAATGGCTTAATCAGCCTGTGTTCGATGTTGTCATCATCGTAGACCAGTTCGGTTGTACCGAACTCCATACATGGATTGTTGTCAATCTTCCATGCCTTGCCGTTCTCATCCCACATCATTGTACCGCTTGTGCTATATCCCCAAGCGCCAAGGTCATCGCCGATTTCCATTATAGTGAAATTGGCATCGAGCATGCCTCGGTTTTTCAGATCAATGATGAAGTTTCCAAAAAAATCATAGTTCATAGCTTAATAATTTATTGATATTTATTCATAATCCTTGCAGTTGTCGATTGTCTTGTACTCGACATAATCATTCCGAATGGTGCAGAACCTGCCGTTAAGACAGTTCTTTCCGTGCTTACACCTCATGCATCTCAGTTGTGCCATCCCATCCGATTTTGAAATCATTGAACAAAGTTTCGTTACATGCCAGGGATTCCAACATTATTCTGAAATAATGAATGTTCTCCTGACTGCATTTTAGCATTATGCGATGGTTGCCTTTGCCATCGCTTTTCTCGATGTGCATAGAGTAAGGATGTTCTTCATTCTCGAACTTCTTGTAAATCTCTCGAAGTCCGTCACTCGTCATATATCCTTCGATATAGAAATTTCTCATATAGCGTTTTCCAATTTAAGAACCTTGATTATGTTCCTGCTCTTTTTTACATTGAGCTTCATTTTCAACTTGTACAGAAGGCTTTTGACAGTGCTTGGATTCTTTCCCAATATCTCTGCTATCTCCGTGAAGGAATATCCTTCAACATACAGATTGGCGACTTCCTTCTGTGCTCTCGTCAGCTTCAGCAATCCTTTAGGTTTGCAAATCACATTCTCATCTGGACATATACCACGCATTGGACACTTCACTTCCTCGAAGTGCATTATGCCGTTCTCTATGTCCTGTGTCAACAGGTCGTTTTCTCCGAAATTGCAACGTACAAATCTGTCCACAATCTTGAACTTGTCTTCATCATTCATGTTGTTAGACCTTTTGAAAATCACTTTGTGGATTTTGATCAATCTTTCAAAGCATTGCGGATAACGCTCCCTTATCAGTTCTGTTAGCGGTTGAGTAACTTCACGTGAGAATTTCGTCAGCCGCTTCTCCTGCTGTCCGTCCAGTGTGTAGTACACTATTCCTTCAGGACTTGTTCTAAATTCCAGTCATTCCATTTGCCCTCCTTTATTTCGTTTTGTATAATTATTGTTTCGCACTTATTCAGGTGCGTGTTGTAAAATCCTAATAATTTCATCATCAAAGTATTGCGGTTCATGTCATATTTTTTTGACAGAAAATCGACAAGTTTAGTCTTGTCTTTTCTTCTCAAATTACGGTAGTAATCCGTCAGGTTTATATTCTTCACATCTGTCTCCATCTCTTGTTTAATTAAAATATTTTTAATAACTTTGTTTGCAAAGATAAGCAAAATATATTTCTTAAACCTAATTTTCGGTTAGAAATTACCGAAGTGTTGGTTTTTTAAAAGTATTTAACATGAGATACATCCGAGACTATCCTGATTTGCAGTTGGTGGAGAGCCTTCGAGACAAGAAAGGCTTCTCTGTACCAGAGTTCAACCATTTGGTGTACGGAGACAAAAGTGGGAACACGATTAAGGGTCGTTTGCGTGACAATCCGAATGTTTCCTCAAAAGTTCTTGTAAGGATCTGCAATCTTCTTGATGTGTCGTTGGATGACTTGTTTCAGAAATGTGATGAAGTGTTAAAACCTACCCAAGTTTCGGGTGATAACAACATCGTTAACAGCAATAACATTCACATCGACATGTTACAGCTTAGAGCCGAGAATAAGGTCTTGAAAATGCTTGTAAACGAGAAAGAAGAACGAATTAAGGAGTTAAAGAAAGTTAATGACGATATTGGGAAACGTCTTGACTTTTTACTAAATAATGCTATAAACAGGGACAAAAAAGAATAAAAAACAAAATAATTATTAACCTGATAACTGTAGTGGTACATCTATGTTATTTTTTTAAAGAAGTACGCGAGATTTTGCGCAAAGTTGTTGCTCCTGCCCCCGCAACCAAAACTCCCGAAAC
Organism: Prevotella sp.; assembly: GCA_021204605.1. Classification (GTDB taxonomy): domain Bacteria; phylum Bacteroidota; class Bacteroidia; order Bacteroidales; family Bacteroidaceae; genus Prevotella. The sequence goes on along the minus strand of JAJPZD010000119.1, from coordinate 9,675 downwards.
CCTTTATCCCAAAGGGTTTCGGGAGTTCCGCATTTTTAAAGTGCGACAAATTCGGGTAATCCATGGGTGTGTCATTAATCCAAATCATACTCTCATTGTTTATAAAGTGTTAATTATCAATTAGTGGTGTTTACTCCCAAAACTTTTCATTACATTTGCAGGCAAAAACATCAAAATGCTGAAATTCATTTCTTTCGGCAGTGGGAGTAGTGGTAATTGCTATTATATTTTCAGTGAGACGTGTGGCATATTGCTCGATGCAGGCATCAGTGCCAGAAAACTGAAAAAATATTTCGATGACTATGGCCTGAGGCTAAGCGACATAAAGTATATTCTTGTAACGCACGACCATGCCGACCATGTCAAGTCAGTGGGGTATATAAGCAACAAATACAAGATCCCAGTATTTGCCACCAAGAAAGTCCACGAGGGCATAAAGAAAAACTATTGCGTGCACAATAAAATTGATACGGGCAATATCCGGACATTGGACAAAAACGAGACATTACAATTGGGCGACATGACAATCACCCCCTTTCATGTGCCTCACGACAGCTGTGAAAACATCGGGTTCAAAATCACAGATGGCAGCTTAATGTTTTGCCTAATGACCGACATAGGTCATATCACTGAAGAGATGAAAAATATCATCACAGAAGCTGATTATCTCGTTATAGAGGCAAACCACGATGAGGTAATGCTCGAAAACGGTCCATACCCTGATTTTCTGAAAAATAGGGTGGCAGGCGAGAATGGGCACCTCTCCAACAACAATTGTGCCAAAGCCCTTGTTGAAAACGCCACGGCACACCTCAAGCATATCTGGCTCTGCCATCTCAGTCAGGAGAACAACCACCCTGAATTGGCTCTCAAGACCGTGGAAGCTGAATTGTGGAAGTCGGATAAGATAAACAAGGATGTCCTCAAAATCGATGTTCTAAAAAGAAATTCTCCAAGCAACATTTTCACACTTAAATAATTTATCAATATGAAAAAAATTTTAATAAAAGGTTCTATTCTCTTGGCATTGCTGCTCTTGGGCTCAAATGCGAATGCACAAGTCATTAGCAATATTCTCAAGAAAGTAACAAGTTCTAAGACGAGCACCACAGAGAGTACCGACACGGAAAATGCTGACACAGATAGCAGTAGTAGCAGCTCTGGCAGCAGTGGCATCATTTCCTCATTGACAAGTATCTTCTCCTCACTCAACGCCGCTACCGAGGACAAGATTATCGGAACATGGGTTTACAAGGAGCCTGCCGTAGTGCTTTCAAGCGAGAACACTCTAAAAAATATAGGCGGGAAAATCGCTTCTGCCACAGTAGAGGACGAACTCGCTTCTCAATATGAGAAACTCGGTATCAAGGAGGGCACGATAACCATGACTTTTGATGAGGACGGCAATTTCACGCAGACTATAAGCGGCAAGAACCTAAGCGGCACCTACACAGTGGAGGATGAGAATATAAACTTGAAATATGGCAAGCTGAAACAGATAGTAGGAACCACCCAGCTTGACGGAAACAACCTCATCATCGTGATGGATGCCACAAAACTGCTGTCGCTTGTGAACCTTCTCGGCTCTCTGTCAGGCAATTCGCTGCTTGAAGGCGCAACCTCTCTACTTAGCAGCATGGACGGGCTACAAGTGGGCTTCAAGCTAACTAAACAATGATATTAAATATACAACAAAAAGGAATATATCTGTAACGATATATTCCTTTTGTCGGGGCGACAGGATTCGAACCTGCGACCACCTGGTCCCAAACCAGGCGCGCTACCGGGCTGCGCTACACCCCGTTGCAAACCCTTTCCAGATTTGCGTGTGCAAAATTAGACATTTTACGCCTAACCTGCAAATTTTGTCCATACTATTTTATGATATTCTGCTCTATGAATATCTTCTTCAATGCCTGTACACCACGCTCCACCTGCTCCTTGGTATGCGTTGCCATCAATGCGAACCTTACCAATGTGTCCTGCGGTGCACATGCCGGCGGTATTACGGGATTGATGAACACTCCTGTATCAAATGCCAATTTAGTTACAAGGAATGTCTTGTCAACGTCACGCACATACAATGGGATAATAGGGCTCTCTGTCTCGCCTATCTCAAATCGCTCCTCACGGAATCTCTTCAACGAATATCTCGTAACTTCCCACAAGCGCTCCATCCTCTCAGGCTCGCTCTTTATGATATGAAGTGCCTCCATTGCAGCAGCAGTTGCTGCCGGGGTATTAGACGCGCTGAATATATAGGTACGGCAGGTATGGCGCAAATAGTTTATCGTGTCCTCGTCTCCCGCAATAAATCCACCTATACTGGCAAGACTTTTCGAGAACGTTCCCATTATAAGGTCAACATCATCGGTAACACCGAAATGGTCGCACACTCCCCTGCCCTCTTTGCCGAAAACGCCTATTCCGTGTGCCTCGTCAACCATCACCGAGGCGTTGTATTTCTTCTTCAAACGGATTATCTCAGGCAGGTTCGCCAAATCGCCTTCCATAGAGAATACTCCGTCAACAACTATCAGCTTTACCGCCTCCGGATTACACTTCTGAAGCTGCTTCTCCAAATCCTCCATGTCGTTGTGCCTGTATTTCAAACCCTTGGCAAACGAGTTGCGACGGCCGTCAACGATGCTCGCATGGTCACGGTCATCGCAGATAATATAATCATCCTTGCCACAGATAACTGACAATACGCCTGAATTTACGGTGAAACCTGTGGAAAACGATATCGCATCCGGCTTGTGCTCAAATTCCGCTAACTCTTTCTCAAGCTGCACATGAAGATCCAATGTCCCATTCAAGAACCTGCTCCCTGCACAGCCACTGCCGTACTTGTCTAAAGCTTTCTTTGCCGCCTCCACAATACGAGGATCACCAGTAAGCCCAGTATATGCGTTTGAACCGAACATCAACACGTTGTGACCCGCCATCTCAACTTCTGTACCTTGTTTGCCTGTTATCTCACGGAAATATGGGTAAACACCCAAGGCCTTATATTTCTGCGGTTCACGATACTTTTTGTATCTTTCTTGTAATAATCCCATATAGGTGTAGTGAACTACAATATTAATTAATAGGCTGCAAATATACAAAAAATTGCGGAACGAGTAACAAAAAAAATAGAAAAGTGTTTTAAAAATTAAAATTTTAGTGCTTTCAGGGAGAAAATTATTAAATAATCATTACATTTGCACAAAATATGCTAATCAACACCGGCTCTTTCGTATATTTGAGTGCTCTTTCTCACTAAACATTTACTGATAATGGCATCCAAGAAAAGAATAGTTTTTATAATGAATCCCATTTCGGGTACTATAAGGAAATCCGGAATCTACCAGATTATCAATGACACCATTGATAAGCATTTTTATGACTTCTCCATTATGGAGACACGATATAGAGGCCATGCCACGGAAATCGCAGAGAATGCGAAAAAGGATAATGTGGATGTCGTGGTGGCAGTAGGCGGAGACGGCACCGTCAACGAGGTAGCAAGGGCCATCACACAGTCGGGCACCGCCTTAGGCATCCTGCCCTGCGGCTCCGGCAACGGACTGGCACGCCATCTCATGTTGCCTCTTGATCTTTATAAGGCTGTCGAGATTATAAATGCACACGAAATACATTCTCTTGACTATGGCATTATCAACAACATTCCTTTTTTCTGCACCTGCGGCATGGGCTTCGATGCTGTAGTAAGTCAGAAATTCGCCGATGCCGGCAGGCGTGGCGTAAGGACTTACCTTGAGAACATCTTCCGCGAGGGCTTCAAATATAAATCTGAAATATACGACATCGAAAGTGAGAACGACAGGAATAGTTACCGTGCTTTCCTCGTTACATGCGCCAATGCCTCACAATATGGCAACAACGCTTATATCGCCCCTCACGCCTCAATGAGCGACGGTCTGCTCGACGTGATTATCATTGAACCCTTTGACGTTATCGACGCCACTCAGGTAGGTCTCGACATGCTGAACAAAACTCTTGACAAAAACCCGAAAGTCAAGACTCTTAGGGCTAAGAGCCTCCACATCCACAGGGAAAAACCCGGACTGATCCACTATGACGGCGACCCGACAACCACTGGAGCGGATATTGACATCTCTATCGTCAACAAGGGTATCAACATTGTCGTTAATCCCAATGCCGACAAGGCACGGCGACAGCCCAACGCTGTCCAGAACGCTTTCAGTGAACTACTCGGCGACATCAGCAACGTCCGCACCGACATCACCAAACAGAGCAAACATATCCAGACTTTAATAAGATATTATCTCGGTGGATAAATGCTGAATATTTTCAATCAAATTTCAATTTCGGCAATGTGTTTACTATATCAACGGTTTGGATTGAGACGTTGATGACAGAAAGGAGCAGGTCGAGGACATAACGGGGCTTATGGTGTACCCTCGCCCAGTCATTACAATCGTTCTTGATTAACGATTTCTTGTCAACTGACACACAATAACGCTCGACTATCCATTCAATAGCCGACTTGCCATTCACGATATACTCGTATGCTTTTTGTGGTATATTTGACAACACGATATGACCGTTGTAGATTATTATCGACTTGTCATTCTTGCTCTTAAACCGCAACTTATCCGGTATGCGGAAATAGTCGTAAGCCGCATCACAATCTCCTTCGGGTGCATTGTCAAGACCTGACACAATAACATCCTTGCATGGCTCGACATCCTCATAATTAAGATGTAAAGCTGCCAATTTCTTGCCGCAATTATAAAAGTCCATAAAGTCATCAAGGCTCTCAACAATCTGTATGCGTGGCAACGATTTTTTCAAATCCGCCGAAAACCTCTTTCGATAGTCTTGCGAATGTAACAGCCCATACACATAATAGAAAATATGCTCTTTCGTGATGTTCTTCGCATTATATCGCTGTCTGACTTCCTTTAAAATCCAATTAGATATGCCATCACGCCTGACATAATTTTTATCCGAGCCAAAATCAAACAAAGTTTTCTGTTTGTTCTTATTCTCCTCGTACCAATACAAGGGAAGACATTGAGTATCACCAATTAAATGATAATCAGACATTCTATCTGTCATGATACAGCAAAAAGGTTTGTTTGAGCCTGATGCAGTTACACAAATAATTTTATTTTCTACAGTATTTTCGACTATAATATTCTTCCATTGACAAGGATATTCAACCAATCCATTTCCATAATATAAGAAAGATTTTGTATATGGGCGGAATGTGGATTCAAATATACTTGTATTATCAAAAAACAATTCTACATTATTTACTACTTTACGGCGTAAAGAACGAGTCCAACTGATTTTATCTTCATTACCTTTCGTATAACTCTCAACTGTTAAATTGGAATTTTGTTTAAGTGCAGTCGGATAAAAGTTTCTTTGTTCATTATAAAAATCTATTGTTCTATTAATATTGTTTGACAAACAAACTTTACTGAAATTGTAATTCCATAAGTCCCTGCTGGTTATAACACCTAAAGAAGAATTGTTGAAAACACTTTTTTCATCAGCTTTTTTCTTAGTTGGAAAAATAGGAATTAGATTATCAAATATCCCATCTCTTTGATTAATCCAATCTGCTTTGTCGTTAGGAATAATGATACGCCATTCTATTTTGTCTAAAGAAATCGAACTGAAATTCTTAACTCTTTTCAATTTTTGTTCACGGCTTTGATAATCTTCTATTTCATAATAGTATATCGTTGCTTTACTACCTGCTTTATTTGGATTCTTTATAAGAAAAGTAATTGATATTGGCGTACGTGAACCACTGCCAAATATTTTGCCGCCTTCTCTACGTGATAATTCCCCTGATGTTCGTTGATTTCCTCTAAGATTAAGAATATAGATAGATGTAAATTCTTTCTCTATACATCTACGCATACCATCATGTGAATTTCCATCAATCCATGCTCCATTACTTATAAAAGCCACAATACCACCCTCATCTTTTGGTATTCTGTCAGTTGCCCAACGAAAAGCTTTAATATATGTATCATATAAAGCCTTACCATTCAATGCATTACTTTGTTGCGCATATGTATTTGCAATTCTATTTTCTAAGCGTGGATATGACAAATTTTGTGCATTGTCATTTGCTGATTTCTGCCCTACTGAGTATGGTGGGTTACCCATTATTACCCTAACAGGTATTGATTTTTGTTTTTTTACTCTTTCGGAGTTATCCTGAAAGAATTCTGTAAATAGTTCGTTATGAGTATCTTCCCCAAGCTGGAATGTATCTGTCAGGCAAATTCCATTATACGGCAAATACTCTTCAGGGTGCATTTTCTCGTGATAAACACTTTCTATATTCACGTCGGCAATGTAATAAGCAAGCAGCACAATCTCATTGCAATGTATCTCGTTAAGATATTTCCGCTCCAAATCCTCATCCTTTATCACACCAAGTTGCATTAACCGGGTAATGAAAGTACCTGTGCCAGTGAACGGGTCAAGGATATGCACATTCTCATTAGTGAGCGACGTATTGAACTCCCTTTTCAACAGTTCATCCACTGACCTGATAATGAAATCCACACACTCCACAGGAGTATAGACTATCCCAAGTTTCTCAACGGTAAGAGGGAACGCACCCTTGAAGAATTTCTCGTAAAGGTTCTTTATGATAGTCTGCTTGCCCTCAAGGTTGTCTATATTTCCGACATTGTTTTTTACTGACGTGTAGAATTTTTTCAGCACTTCGGTATCCATTTCAAAGCCCTCGCTCTCAAGCACATTCATCATGTTTTGCATGGAACGGCTTACTGCATTGTTGTTGACAAACTTGTAATCCTTGAAAAGGGCATCAAATACAGGACCAGTAATAGTATGTTGTGCCAACATCTCAATTGACTGCTCATTGTCGATTGACGGATTAATGTTCTCCTGCAGGCCTTTTACAAATGTCTCGAAATGCTTCCTCGCCTCACTGTTTTCATTCACCAACTTGCCGATACGCTCGATATATTTCTTGGCAATGACACCAATCTCCTTTGCCCAATTCTCCCAATACAGTTTGTCACCCACTTTCTCAACAATCTTCGCATAAATGCCATTCTGAAGAGTGCCGAATCGCAGTTCCAACTGCTCTGCGATTTCTTTCTCACGCACATGAACTGCATCATCATCTTCGGGATAATCCCCATTGGCAGCCATCGCATATTGACCATGCGGCACTCCGGCCACTGTTAATTTCGGCGGGCGGCTATTGTTCAGGTTAATCTGGTTGACATGGGCGTTGAAATTCTCGTCATGTGAGCGGAGAGCGTTGAGGATAGTCCACACCACCTTGAAACGGTCATTCTGATTCAATACATCCTCCGGTTTCACACCATCCGGCACGATTACGGGAATTATGATATAACCGTATTTCTTTCCCTCGAATTTCCTCATCACACGACCCACCGACTGCACCACCTCAACTTCTGAGTTTCGTGGAGACAGGAACAACACTGCATCAAGGGCAGGCACATCAACGCCTTCAGAAAGACATCTTACATTACACAATATGCGGCACTCGTTTTTGTCATCTGATTCCGCTTTAAGCCACGTGATCAGTTCGTTGCGTTCATTGGCATCCATTGTTCCGTCAATGTGCTTTGCCTCCACATTCACCACATCCTTTGCCTCATCACCTAAATTTGATTTGTAGTCATCGCAGATAGTCTTGAAATTCCTTGCCATCTGGGTTGACGAGGCAGACGGATTTGTCGCTGTGGGATTGATAGTCTGACAGAAAGCGACGGCACGTCTCATTATCATCGGGTCTTGCTCCTTCGTAATTCCCTTGTCTCCCCTTATCCTTTTCGACAGTCCGTTGATACAGCCAATCAGTTTCGTGGCATCATCAAAATTCAGTTCCGTAAGTTTCTGCTCTTTCGGCGCCTCCGTATATTTCTTCTTGATATTCTCCGCTATCGACTTCGGTATGTCGTCCTCGCTTACCGTCAATACAAGCACCTTGTAGTCAGTCAACCGCCCTATTGACACGGCTTCGTTGAATGACAGGCGGTGAAACTCCTTGCCGTATATCTTCTCATCATCCATAGAGCAAAGCACATCATCGTTCTCCTTGGCCTTCACTTTCACCGACTCACGGTACAGCCGTGGCGTTGCGGTCATGTAAAGGCGCATCTTCGCAGGAATGTTTTTGTTGTCATGCACCTTTGTGAAACTCGACTCATCCCTACCCGATATCTTCACACCGGTAGTGCGGTGCGCCTCATCGCATATACACAGGTCAGCCTCTACTTTCGCCTCTTTCATCGCCTTTGAGACAACATCTATACTCTGGTAGGTTGACATAATCACGGTGCGGATGCCATCATCTTTCGCCCTGTTGATCTGTCTTATTATGCTCTTTACATTTGTAGATGCCGGATATGCCAAGTCCACAATGCTCTCATCCTCCTCATCATCTTCTTTCTTAATCTGACGTGTTACCTTAGAATCGGAACATACGCAGATTGCACGGATTGCCTCTGTCCTGTCTGCCATCCATGCATTCAACGTCTGACTTAGCAATGCGATACTGGGAACAAAGAACAGCACCAATGAGTTTTTCTCCGTGATACTCTCCATGATTTTCAGTGATGTGTATGTCTTGCCTGTTCCGCAAGCCATAATCAGCTTGCCACGCTCATTGTGATTTTTTATATAATGCTCCTCTGCCTTTTTAAGAGCCTCACTCTGATGGGGCAATATTGTCTTTCTCTGCAAGCGGGCATCCTCGCCTTGTTTATGACCGTGCACCAATTTATACCAGTCCACCTGCGAGGCTTCCAAGTCAAACAGATTAATACGGTTGAATGGCTTACTGAGATTTTGGATTGCCTTTTCCGCATTCGCACCCCATCTCCTGCGTGTTGTGGATACCCAGACGAAATTGCTGAACTCTTTGGTCTCAAATGTTTCATCCTCGACAAATGTCCTGCTCGCATTCGCCAAGAAACTGTTTACCGCATCTTTGTCTATGTTAGTATCCTCCGCATAACATTTGCATTGTATCGCCCAATAATCGCCCATATCTGTCTTTGCCACCAAGTCAATACCAAGGTCTGTTCCGCCCAGATCATTCTTGCTGGGAAACTCCTCCCATAGCCACACTTTCTCAAGATTAATATAGCGTGGATCGGTCATAAACCACCTTTTCATTATCTTCTCAAATTCATAACCCTTCTCCCTCTGTGTTAGGGATTTAGCACGGATTTCTTTAAGTACATCGTTAATGTTATACATCGCCTTCTCTTGTATTTTTGAAATACATGATAGCCGATATACATTGCAAAGTAATAAGAGATTGATGACACCCAATTGTTTTTGTTCAATTTTTGTGATTCAGTTCACTGAAAAATCCACAATAATTTTTTGAATATCCGATTAAAAATCAAAGATTAAATTGATTTTGGTGAATTTTTCTTATTTTTGCAAAAAGAAACAACAAATAAATATGGATTTGGAAAAAAATACGATTGATAACAAGATAAATGACAATTCAACCGATATGCAGCAGGGTCAGAAAAAAATCAGCAAAATAGGTCAGAGGCTTGAATCCGACAACCCTCCATTTTGGAATTTGTCTGAACTATCGCCAAAAGAAATGCACTCACTAATGCGTGCTGTAATGAAATGAACGTATAAATAATACCC
>JAJPZD010000156.1 GCA_021204605.1 Prevotella sp. | reverse complement strand
TCTCCTTTGCCCACTGCTCACGGTTCTGCTCAAGTGTCTTGAACGGCTTGCCATTCAGTTCAACAAGAGCCTTGCGGATAACAGGTTTCATCACACCATTGCGGCGCTCCATGTTCATCATCATAGTGATTGGCACGCCTCCCGCCTTCCACTCGCTCGTTGGTGCTGTGGTGTTCTGAACGATAGCCATATAACCAGTCTTGCCGTTGGCAATGAGCTGTGCGGCACTCGTTCCAAGTGCATAGCAATAGTCGGCATCAAAGTTTGAAGGTGCTGCGCAACGGCCCTCATAACCGAAGAAATGGTGCAGAGGTGAGAACTTGCCGTTGTATTTTCCTGCCGCTTTCCACTCTGCCAAGCGTGCCTCGCACATATCAGAAAGCAGACGCTCTGTCTCGATAAGTGAAACCTGGACGTTTCCGTGAGGGTCACGGTCCAACGAAAGCTGACGGGCTACATTTGAAGGCAAGGTAGCGAATGTCTGCTTGTTATCCTCGCTGAGGTGGGCAAGGATATATTTGCGCTGCTCTGCCGGGTCAAGGTCCTTATAGTCGTTGCCGTGAGTGGCGAGTAGGTCATTGAGCTCCTCGATGAGGTTGCCGATTGAAGGGATGAACTCTATCAAGCCCTCTGGAATGAGAACGACGCCGAAATTGTTGCCCTGTGTGGCACGGTAAGCTATCATATCGCATAGCTGGTCAACAATCTGGTTGAGCGTCATGTTCTTCTCCTTTACCTCCTCCGAGATGAGGCACATATTCGGCTGGCACTCAAGGGCGCACTCCAAAGCGATATGACTTGCAGAACGGCCCATCAGTTTGATGAAATGCCAGTACTTACGGGCGGAGTTGCAGTCGCGCTCGATGTTACCGATAAGCTCTGAATATGTCTTTGCGGCAGTGTCAAAACCGAAAGATGTCTCTATCTGCTCGTTCTTCAAGTCGCCGTCAATGGTCTTAGGACAGCCGATAACCTGAACACCATAGTTTTTTGCAGCATAGTATTCTGCCAATACACATGCATTGGTATTGGAGTCATCACCTCCTATAATCACAATGGCCTTGATGTTGAGCTGACGGATAATCTCCAAGCCCTTCTCAAACTGCTCCTCCTTCTCCAATTTCGTACGGCCCGAGCCGATCATATCGAAACCACCACTGTTACGGTATCCATCGATAAACTCCTTAGTAATCTCCATATAGTCATGGTCAACCAATCCGCCGGGGCCCATTTTAAATCCATACAACTTGTTCTCCGGGTTGAGCTTCTTCACGGTATCAAACAATCCAGTAATCACATTGTGCCCGCCAGGCGCCTGTCCACCACTAAGTATCACTCCGATATTCATGGATAACTGGTTCTCCACATCGCTTGCCTCAAATTGCACGACGGGCATGCCGTAAGTGTTTGGGAATAGCTTGCTGATCTCTTCCTGATTGTCCACACTCTGAGTGGCAGCTCCTTCCTTGATTTTCACTGAGCCTTGTAGTGCCGTTGGCAATTTCGGCTGGTAGGCAGCTCTCGCTGTTTGTAATGCACTTGTTTTCATAATATGATTTTTAATTAATAAATAAGTCTTATTTTAACTGTTCAAGTATATTGCAAAAATACTATTTTTTGCCCAAATATGAAAACTAAATAAATTTTTTTGAGAGAATTAATGATTTTTTTCTGCAAAAAACTTGTAATTATCTTTTTATTCATTATATTTGTTCGATGAAAATCTAAGGTAAAACGATAAAACGACTTTTTTATGGCTAACAAACGTAATTTAAAGAAGATGATCAACTACATCTGCAGCGATCTTTTCTCTGAATGTGTGGCTGCGTCATTATATGGGAAAAAGAACGAAGAGGACATCAACCCAATCCTCTCATCCATTCTGATCATACACAACAACTATATCTGTAGGGTATCACATCCCGAACCGGGAATATCCAACAAGAACTATTTCAAAGACCTTAAAGAAAAGTTCAACGTGCAGGTAAGCGAGATTATCGACCAACTATGTAACATCTGATCTTTTATAATGAATTTCTGCAAGTGGTATCTGTACAAAAAGTGCGGATGGAAAAAAGATGTTACAGTGGAACATCCCGACAAGTATGTCATCTGTCTCGCGCCGCATACCAGCAACTTAGACTTCCTCATCGGACAGCTGTACATGAGGGCCGAGAACCTGAAAGTGAAATTCCTCATGAAAAGAGAATGGTTCTTCTGGCCCTTCAGCCTCGTTTTCAAGAAAATGGGTGGCATCGCCATTCAACGGTCTGTTCATAGACATACTACCGACCGCATGGCAGAGACAGCAAAGAAAGAAAAGACCTTCCACCTCTGCGTTACACCTGAAGGCACGAGAGCCCTTAATCCTGACTGGAAAAAGGGTTTCTACTATATTGCGCTGAAAGCGGGTATCCCTATCCTCTTATATGGATTGGACTATAAAAGAAGACTCATTCAATGCACCAAGAGCATAATGCCTACCGGCGACATCGACAGGGAGATGAAAGAGATAAAAGATTATTTCAAGGGCTTCACGGGATTTCATCCTGAATCATTTTCAATCGGCAACTGATATGTGGAAAAATGTCTCTTTATTCCTGCTGTGTTCTCTCCTTGCTGCCTGCGGCTCGCACCACAAGATAGCAAGCACCGGCTCCGTTGAAAAAAATGGTGATAATAACAGTAAGAAAGAAACGTCTGTCGCCCCAATAAGAACTTTTGATGTTGAATACAAGGGAATCCCATGGGTGACAAATGCCTCCTCTCCCATAGAGATAACAAAAGGGCTCCAGAACAGGCACATATCAATTTGGGCTAGTCATGGCAAATACTATAGCCAGGAAAAGGGCAGTTGGCAGTGGCAACGCCCCAACATATTCTGTACTAACGAGGACCTATATACACAGACTATCGTTGTCCCATACCTCATACCGATGCTTGAGAACGCCGGGGCGAATGTATTCACTCCTCGTGAACGCGACTGGCAGAAAAACGAGATCATCGTTGACAACGATGACAAAACGCTACTGCCTTATTACACCGAAGTAAATGTCAGTCAGCAATGGGTAGGCTGCGGCATCAGAGGCTTCGCCGGCAACAGGAATTATTATTACGATGGCGTGAACCCTTTCACCGAAGGAACGACACGCATGGCAAAGACTTCAGCAGAAAAAGGCTGCGAGATATCATATATGCCTAATATCCCTGAAAACGGCGAATATGCCGTTTATGTCAGCTATCCCACACACGAGCTGAGCGTTCCCGATGCGCAATATACCGTATATCACAAGGGACGCGCCACCACATTCAAGGTAAACCAACAGATGGGAGGCGGCACATGGGTGTATCTCGGCACTTTCGACTTTGCGGCAGGCTGCAACCAGAACAACCGTGTGGTGCTCACTAACGTAAGCTCTTACAAAGGTGTCGTTACAGCCGATGCCGTGCGCTTCGGCGGCGGAATGGGTAACATCTACAGGAATGGGGAGCTAAGTGGCGTACCAAGATTCTTAGAGGGAGCCCGCTACTATGCACAGTGGGCAGGAGCACCCGACAGCGTGGTTTATAATAAAGACCATACAGACGACTACAAAGAGGACATCAATGTGCGCTCATTCATGACCAACTGGGTGGCAGGCGGCTCCTGCTTCGCTCCCTTCACACGCGGCCTGCATGTGCCATTAGAACTGTCGTTAGCCGTTCACAGCGATGCCGGCGTCGCACATGACTTCTCCTCTATCATAGGAACTCTCACTATCTGCACGACGAATGCCAACAACGGGCGTTTGGGCTCCGGACAGTCGCGCAACATGTCAAGGGACTTCGCCACACGGTTGCTCAACAATACCGACAACGACTTAAGAAACACATATTCAAAGTGGACAAAGCGCACTCTGTACGACCGCAACTATTCAGAGACAAGATGCCCTCTTATGACCTCCGCCATTATAGAGACTCTCTCGCACCAGAATTTCCCGGACATGAAATATGGGCAAGACCCCAATTTCAGGTTCACCTTGGCAAGAAGCATTTACAAGACAATACTGCGGTTTTTTGCCGACCAACACAACAAACCCTATGTGGTCTCCCCACTCGCTCCGACAAATTTAAGCGTGGAGTTTTTCTCCAACGACACGGTGTTAATCAGGTGGGATGCTCAGCAAGACAAATTAGAGCCGACGGCAAGCCCTACTTCGTATATCCTTTATACCGCGACTGACAACTCCGGCTTCGACAACGGTTTCAAGATAAAAGGCACTCTCTGCAAAATCAAGTTGGTGCCAAACGTGCTTTACAGTTTCAAGGTCACGGCGGCCAACGATGGTGGAGAGAGTTTCCCCTCGGAGGTCATCTCTGCCGTTTATAACCCTCTTGCCAAGAAAACAGTGATGATAGTAAACGGTTTCCAACGGCTCTCCTCGCCCGAAATAGTGGAAGACGAAAACTACCAGGGATTCAATCTCTATAGCGACCCTGGTGTGTGCTATGGCAAGTTGCCCGGCTACTGCGGCTACCAAATATGCTATGACAAGGATAAAATCGGAATAGAAGGCCCTGACGGACTGGGATACAGCGGCTCGGAATTAGTGGGCATGATAATACGCGGTAACGAGTTCAACTACATTCCAGTACATGCCAAAGCCATAATGAGCGCAAATATGTACAACATCGTAAGTTGCTCGAAATATGCCGTGGAAAATGACAAGGTAAGTCTCCTGAAATACGACTGCGTGGACCTGATCCTGGGTTTGGAGAAAGATGACGGACACTCACTCATCTACTACAAGACATTCAGCACCAACCTACAGAAGAAACTCACCGAATACACCAAGAAAAAAGGAAACATCTTAGTAAGCGGTGCTTATATCGGCTCTGACATGAGCAGAGGCAAGGATCTCGATTTTCTCAGCAACACGCTGCACGTAGAGCCACACGGCAGCACACGACTGTCGGGCAACAACGAGATACAGGGCATGGGCACCTCTTTCGACATTTACAGCGAGTTGAACGAGGAGCACTACGCCGCTACTTCAATAGACATGCTGAAACCCGTGGGTCCCGCCTTCTGCTCCTTGACAGATTATCAGGGCGCATCTGTCTGCGTTGCTTACGACGGCAAGGACTTCAAGACATTCACTATGGGTTTTCCACTCGAATGTATCACGTCAGACAAAAAGCGCGACACGATAATGAGAGGTATTCTCAGTTTCTTACTCAAATAAACAGGTTATCTTTGAACTCAAAATATGAATATGTATAAAATCCAGACAAACGTATCAGGTACAAGAAGTATCAATATCAGTGAGGGCCACTTGCAGACAATCAGAAAATATGCCCTTTTCAATAACCTCATGGACAGCAACGGCATCGTTGACGAATCTGTCCTCGACAAGCTGAAACTTAATATCAGGTCAATACTGGAGGCTGAAACGGGTACAAACAAGGACTTGCTTGACCTCTGCCTTGATGTGGTTTACAACAACAACATGAAGGCCTTCGGACTGAACCAGCTCGTACAGCTATTCATAAAGTGGGACAAGGAAAACAATCTGGGTGACAATCAGGAACAATGAGCGTTTTCAGGCTTACAGACTGGATACCGACGACAAAAAAAGAAGTGGAACTGCGTGGGTGGGATGAGCTCGATGTTATCCTGTTCTCAGGGGATGCGTATGTTGACCACCCCTCTTTCGGCGTAGCCGTAATAGCGAGAACCATCGAGGCCTTAGGGCTGCGTGTGGCTATCGTTCCGCAACCCGACTGGCACGGCGACTTCCGCGACTTCAAAAAGTTAGGCAGGCCCCGTCTGTTTTTCGGCATCTCCCCCGGATGCATGGACTCTATGGTCAACAAATATACCGCCAACCGGCGGCTCCGCTCCGAAGATGCATACAGCCCTGACGGGAGACACGACTGCCGCCCTGAATACCCCACCATAGTTTACAGCAAGATCCTACGTGAACTGTTTCCTGATGTTCCCATTGTCTTAGGAGGTATCGAGGCCTCACTAAGGCGGTTGACTCACTATGACTATTGGAAAGACGGGTTGAGAAGGTGCATTCTCTGTGACTCTGGCGCTGACCTCATTACCTACGGCATGGGAGAATTGCCTACAATAGAGCTATGCAACCGACTGATGAAAGGATGTCGTATAGAGAACTCTCTCGATATTCCACAGACAGTATTCCTCGCAAAAGAAAAAGACATTCCAGGAGGGATAACCAACCTTGACATTGTGCTGCACTCCCACGAGGAATGTATGCACGACAAAAAGGCACAGGCGGAGAATTTCAAAGTGATTGAGGAAGAGTCTAACATGCTGCACGCACACAGACTGCTGCAAAAAACCGGCGATGTGTTTGTCGTGGTCAACCCTCCTTACCCGCCAATGACAACAAAAGAGCTCGACAGGTCATTTGACCTTCCATACACCCGTCTGCCTCATCCGAAATACAAGAGCAAGCGCATACCGGCCTACG
>JAJPZD010000104.1 GCA_021204605.1 Prevotella sp. | reverse complement strand
AAAGTTACTTCATTATTAACTTCCTAAAAATACGCATTTCACCGTATGCTTACATATTTTTCCATCGTTTTATAAAAGATAGAATATAACGTTTATTTTTATGTTTAAAAGTTTAGTTCCCTTTTTCGTGAGAATAGAGGGAATTTTATATCCTTTTACAATAAAGTCGGAATTTCCACGTTGTTAAAAAAGATAATAATAAATTGCTATATTTTTAGAAGATTTCAAAAATTTGAAGATTTTGTTCCCTCTGTTCGTTAGAATGGAGGTTTTTTATTTCCTCCAACTAAAAAATTTCACTAACTTTGCGAAACTAAGATTGCATAGATAATCAAAGAAACCACTAAATTTCTACAATATGAAAAAACTCCTTTATACTTTCACATTCTGTCTGTTGGCGGCTATCGTTTCGGCACAGCAACCGGCAATCAAGAAAGATGCTGTTATCGAAGAAAAGATAGAAAATATCCTTTCAAAAATGACCCTTGATGACAAGGTCGGACAGATGCTGGAGCTTAACTTTGATATTTTCGGAAAGTACGACAAATCTACCGGCAAGTGGGTACTCGATGAAACAAAACTCGACACGATAATTTCTAAATATAGAATCGGTTCGATACTCAATGCCCCCAACACTCAGGCTTGGCCAGTGGAACAGTGGCAGGAATGGATTACGCTCATACAGAAAAAGTCAATGGAATATTTGAGTATTCCATGCATTTACGGTCTTGACCAAAATCATGGCGTAACATACGTACAGGACGGCACTCTATTCCCCCAGCCTATCAATTTGGGCTCCTCGTTCAACATTTCTTTGGCGGAAAATATGGGACGTGTAACAGCATACGAGTCTCGTGCCGCAAATTGTCCGTGGGTCTATAATCCCGTCCTCGACTTAGGACGTGACCCTCGCTGGCCCCGTATTTGGGAGAGTTTCGGTGAGGATGCGATAGTAAACGCACGCATGGTGGAGGCGGAGATACTCGGCTATGAGGGAACAGATGCTAACCACTTAGGAAATCACAATGTTGCTGCCTGCGTAAAGCATTATTTGGCATACGGTGCGCCTTGGTCGGGCAAGGATCGCACGCCTGCATACCTCGCTCCTAATATGTTGCGTGAGAAATATTTTGAGCCTTACAAGGCTGCTATACAGGCAGGGGCTTTGAGTGTTATGGTCAATTCCAGCAGTATCAACGGTGTACCTGTCCACGCAAGTTGGGAATATCTCACAAAATGGCTCAAAGAAGATTTACAGTGGGATGGAATGATTGTTACCGATTGGGCTGACATCAATAACCTCTACCAGCGTGAGCATGTGGCAAAGGACAGGAAAGACGCAATCCGTATTGCAATAAATGCGGGAATTGACATGAGCATGGACCCATATAACCCTGATTTCTGTATTCTGCTAAAACAACTTGTCAACGAGGGCAAGGTCAGTCAGGAGCGCATTGACGATGCGGTAAGACGTATCCTGCGTATCAAGTTCCGCTTAGGTCTCTTTGACGAGCCGAATACTGGCGGTAAAGGTTACGAAAACTACGGCTGCGATGAATTTGCACAACTTTCTCTCCATGCTGCCGAGGAAACCGAAGTATTGCTGAAAAACGAGAATAACATTCTGCCTCTGAAAGAGGGAACACGCATTCTTGTTACTGGTCCGAATGCTAATCAAATGCGCTGTCTCAACGGTGGTTGGAGTTATTCATGGCAGGGTAACCGCACGGATGATTTTGCTGAACAATACAACACTATCTACGAGGCTCTTTCTGATAAGTTCGGACAGGAAAATGTCGTTCTCTGTCAGGGCGTAACTTACAATGAAAAGGGTGCTTATTACGAGGAAAACACCTCTGAAATTGAAAAGGCTGTCGAGACTGCAAAAGACGTTGATGTCATCGTCGCTTGTATCGGTGAGAATAGTTATTGCGAGACTGTCGGCAACCTCTCTGACCTCTGGCTCTCTGAAAACCAGCGCAACCTCGTGAAAGCTTTATCAGAAACTGGCAAGCCTATTGTCCTAATCATTAACGAGGGCCGCCCTCGCCTGATATCTGACATAGTTCCTCTTGCCCATGCCGTCGTTGACATCCTTCTCCCTGGCAATTACGGTGCTGACGCTCTGGCAAATCTCCTCTTTGGGGATGTAAATTTCTCCGCCAAAATGCCTTACACTTATCCTCGTGAGATAAACTCCCTCACCACGTATGATTACAAGGTCAGTGAGGAAGTACCTACAATGGAGGGTGATTACAATTATGATGCTAAGGTGTCGTTGCAATGGCCTTTCGGTTATGGTATGAGTTATACGACATTTGAATATTCCAACCTGTCTGTAAGTCAGAACGAATTCTCTGCCGATGACTGTCTAACTGTTTCTGTTGATGTAACCAACACTGGCAGTGTTGCAGGCAAGGAGGCTGTGTTACTCTATTCCTCTGATTTGGTCGCTTCTATCGTTCCCGACAACAAACGTCTGCGCTGCTTCCAGAAAGTTGACTTGCAACCAGGCGAGACACGCACCGTAACATTCTCTCTCCCTGCAAAAAATCTCGCTTTCGTGGGGGCTGACAACAAATGGACTATCGAGGAGGGTGATTTCTTGCTCAAAGTCGGCAACCTCTCTGAAACCATTTATTGCAAGGAAACTAAGGTGTGGGATGAACCGAACATTTAATAAAAAAAAATAAAGACATAAATATCATGAAAAAATTACTAATTCTGTTGCTGTACGCACTATTTCTCCCGATATGTGGAATATCCGCTCAAAACGTTCAGCGTACCGCAAAGAGAATATCAGTAAGTGCCCCTGACAGTCAACTGTCTTGCGAGATAACATTTTTTTCGCCTTCAATCGTGAGGATTGTGAAATACCCATCACCTATGCAAACAATGCCTGAAAAGAATAGCCTTTCGGTAATCGCACAACCTGAAAACACGAAAATATCCTACAAGGAAAGCGACTCTCAAATAACAATGACTACCGATAAAATCAATGTCTCATTTGACAAAAACTCTGGCACACTCTCTTTTTCCGACTTAAAAGGGAACAGCCTGCTCAAGGAAGGACAAACAAATTTCACATTGCGTGAGTCTGGCATGGACAAAGGCTCTTACATTATTTCACAGTCGTTTATCCTCGACAGCGATGAGGCGATTTATGGCTTGGGACAGACTCAGAACGGAAAACTTATCCAACGGAATATGACACGCTATATGATGCAAACCAACCTCGATGATGTCGTACCTGTAATTCATTCAGTCAAAGGTTATGGTATCTTTTGGGACAATTACTCCCCTACCACGTTTACTGATACACTACAAGTAACATCCCTGACTTCTGAGGTTGGCGATATGGTGGACTACTATTTCATTTATGGCGACAACGCCGATGGGGTAATCGCAGGTATGCGCACCCTAACAGGACAAGTTCCGATGCTCCCTCTCTGGACTTACGGCTATTGGCAAAGCCGTGAACGTTATAAGAGTTCCAAAGAATGGCTCGATGTTGTCAATAAATATCGCACGTTGGGCGTGCCTTTGGATGGCATAATTCAGGATTGGCAATACTGGGACAGCAACTATCTGTGGAACGCAATGGACTTTCTGAACCCTGATTTCAAAAATGCAAAACAGGCTATCGATGAATTGCACAACCAAAACGCTCATCTCATTGTCTCCATCTGGTCGTCTTTCGGCCCTCATACACTGCAATTCAAAGAACTTGCCTCAAAGAATATGCTGCTGCATTTCACGACTTGGCCTCTGTCAGGACTCAAGTCATGGCCGCCAAACATGGATTACCCCTCCGGCGTCCGTGTTTACGATGCTTATAATCCTGAGGCTCGTGATATCTATTGGAAATATCTCAACAAGGGTCTGTTCTCTCTTGATATGGATGGTTGGTGGATGGATTCCACCGAACCTGACCGCAATGATTGCACGGATGCTGATTTGGAGGACTCCGCTTATCTCGGCTCTTACCGCAAGGTATGCAATGCTTACCCTCTGATGTCTGTCGGCGGCGTTTATTCACATCAGCGTGAAGTTTCTTCCGACAAGCGTGTCTTTATCCTCACCCGTTCTGCTTTTGCAGGACAACAGCGTTATGGTGCTGACACATGGACGGGTGATGTGGTGTCCTCATGGGAGACGCTCCGCAAACAAATCCCGGCAGGACTGAATTTCTCTCTCACCGGCATTCCTCACTGGAACACCGATATCGGCGGCTTCTATGCCAATGCGTATAACAATTCTTACGCTGACGGCTCGGCAACGCAAAATCCTCTCTACCAGGAACTCTATGTGCGCTGGTTGCAATTCGGTGCTTTCTGTCCTATGATGCGCTCGCACGGCACGGAAGTTCCTCGTGAGATTTATTATTATGGAGAGAAAGGTGAAACAGTATATGATGCAATAGAGAAAGCCATCCGTCTCAGATATTCCCTATTGCCTTATATTTATTCCACTTCCTGGCAGGTTTCCAACAGTCAGTATTCTTTCATGCGTGCGCTGTTCATGGATTTTGCCGACGACAAGAATGTCTGGAACATGAACAATGAGTATATGTTCGGCAACTCTATCCTCGTAGCCCCTGTTGTCAATGCCCAATATACTCCTGAGATTGAAATTGGTCTCAACAAAATTGAGAAATACAATAAGGAGAATAACAATGCCATCAATCTGAATGTGGATTTCACCGAGACTAAGTCAAAGGAACTCTACCTTCCGGAAGGCACTTCATGGTATGACTACTGGACTAATGAGAAATTCGACGGTGGTCAGCAAATCACACGTGAGACTACTCTCGACATCATTCCACTTTATATCAAGGCCGGCAGTATCATCCCTATCGGTCCTGACGTGCAGTATGCCACAGAAAAACCATGGGATAACCTTACTTTGAAAGTTTACCCCGGCAGTGATGGAGAATTTACCCTCTATGAGGATGAGTTTGACAATTACAACTATGAGAACGGTGCTTACACTGAAATTCCGATGTCATGGAACGACCGCTCGCAGACGCTCACTATCGGTGCCCACAAAGGCTCTTACAATGGCATGCTCGCCACCCGCTCTTTCAACATCATCCTCCCCGATGGCTCCTCCAAATGTTTCAATTACAACGGCAAAAAAATTTCCGTGAATTTCTGATAACTAACTTTTTTCATACCTAAAAATCATGTTCATTTGATAAATTGTTGTGGCTTTAATATAAATATCTTAAATTTGCATACGATTAACGGAAATCGTATTTTGCGGTTTGATTAATACGTATCAAAATGATTGACATTAAGAACAAAAAGGTTATCATAACGATAGTTGTTGTCGGCGTGCTCCTGATCGGGGGGCTGGCGTTCCTCGCAATAACCATGTACCACCAGAGTCAGAACTACAAGGAAATGCAAGAACTTGCCGAACTCGACAAGCAGGAAATGGAAAACGAATACCAGAAATTCGCTGACCAATACAACGAGATGAAAACTCAAATCAACAACGACTCTATCATCGAACAACTCACGCAGGAGCAGATGAAGACAGAGAAACTCCTCGAGGAATTGAAAAACGTAAAGGCTTCTGACGCCCGTGAGATTGCACGCCTGAAAAAGGAATTGGAAACTTGCCGTGCCGTGATTAGAAGCTATATCTTTGAGATTGATTCCTTAAACCGCCTCAACCAAAGCCTTACAGAAGAAAACACCAGGATAAAAGACCAATACTCTGAGGCCGAAAAGCGTATCGAGAACCTTAACGCCGACAAGCAGACTCTCTCCGAGAAAGTTGCCATTGCAGCACAGCTTGAGGCCACGGGCATCACCATGACAAGGAAAAACAAACGGGGTGGTGTCGCCAAAAGACTCAACGATTGGAAAACTACACAGGTAGATTTCACCTTGGCCAAGAATGTAACGGCCTCGAATGGTGAGAAAACGCTCTATGTGGTAATCAAGAATACCACCGGCAGAACGCTCTCAAACGGAGGCACTTTTACTTACGCTAATAAGGAACTGCAATATTCCATTAAAAAAACTATCGAATATACTGGTGAGGCTACTCCTATCACGGTCTATTGGAACGAGAATACCACTTACCAAAAGGGTACTTACTCTGTCAGCGTCTTCGCCGACGGCAATATGATAGGTGAACGGTCTTTCTCTTTCGATAAGTAAACATCACTTTTATGATGCGATACAACAATCATAACTTTTACATGAAACTGACTTCTGCCTGTTTCTTGTTGCTATTCATGGTTCTACCGACATTCTCACAAGAGGTGCTCTCGCTCGACTCATGTCGTGCAATGGCTCTGCGCAATAACAAACAGGTGAACATAGCCCGACTGAAACAGGACGTGGCGAAATACACCCACAAGGCTGCCAAAACGAAATATCTGCCTCACGTGGATATCATGGGCGGATATGAGTTCACAAGCCGACCGATATCTCTATTGAACAACGGACAAAAGGAAACTTTCAGTAACTTGGGTACTACTGCCGCAGG
>JAJPZD010000189.1 GCA_021204605.1 Prevotella sp. | reverse complement strand
TCTGAGAGTTCTACCGGCATAGCTCTTTCTCGTCATCCTCGTGATAAGTATTTTGTCGCCACAAAACTGTCAAACTCTAATCCTGGCACATGGCCAAGAAAAGCCTCTATTGAGATGTATGAAAATTCTTTCAAGGAATTGCAGGTTGACTATATCGACTATTACCTGCTTCACTCCATTGGCGGTGGTGATGATGCCCTCGCTGCTTTCAACGGCAGATATATGGACAACGGCATGCTCGACTTCTTAGTGGAGCAGCGTGAAAAAGGACGTATCAGAAATCTCGGCTTCTCTTATCATGGTGATGTCAGTATCTTTGATATGTTGCTGCAATGGCACGATGAGGGCAAATATCATTGGGACTTCGCTCAGATCGAACTTAATTATCTCGACTGGCACTATGCAAAAGAGATTAATCCTCGAAACACTAATGCGGATTATCTCTACGATGAATTAAAGAAAAGGGGTATCGCTGCCATCGTTATGGAGCCTCTGTTGGGCGGCAGACTTTCCAATGTTCCTGACGCTATCGTCGCTAAAATGAAGACTCGTGAACCTGAAAACAGTGTGGCAAGTTGGGCTTTCCGCTTTGCAGGCACGCCTGATGGTGTTCTCACGGTATTGAGTGGCATGACTTACATGGAACATCTCAAGGACAACCTCCTTACTTATTCGCCTCTCAAACCGTTGACAGAGGACGAACAAACATTCCTACAGGAAATTGCAGATGATATCTACAACCTCAAGACTATCCCATGCAACGATTGCAAATACTGTATGCCTTGCCCTTACGGTATCGACATCCCCGCCGTCCTGTTGCATTACAATAAATGTATAAAGGAGAGCAACATGCCGAATAAAGGAACACAACACCCCGACTATCGGCGCGCACGCCGTGCATTCCTTATCGGTTATGACCGCAGCGTTCCGAAACTCCGTCAGGCAAGCCACTGCATAGGATGTGGTCAATGCAGGCCCCTTTGTCCTCAACGGATAAACATCCCGAAGGAAATGCGCCGCATCGACGACTTCGTTGAACGCCTGAAACAAGGCAAAGACGAAATATAATGAAAAACGCTCTGCATGGGCGTTTTTCATTTATATATCAACGTGGTGATTCGCTCTTTGTCAAACACTTCATTTGCCACAAATTGTATATCTTCCACCGCTATCTTGTCAATGTCCCTGAACAGTGCGGTGATGTCTTTCTCCCAACCATAATGCAGGAAACTCTTACCGAAGTCGAGAGCAAAACTCTCCCGGTTATCACATGCCACACCGATTTGCCCTTTTATCTGCTTCTTTGCTGCTGACAGCTGGCTTGCCGTTAGCTGCTTTTGCATCACCTTGTCAAGCTCATGCCTTACTAACATCAGGCATCTTATCACATCATCGGGATCACAACCGAAATAGGTACTCCATATTCCCGTGTCGGAATAGTTCACAGTAGAACTCTCAACTGTATATACTAGTCCATGCTTCTCCCGTAACACCACATTCAGTCGGGCATTCATCCCTGGTCCACCTATCATGTTATTGAGCAGGTATAACGCCATACGTTTTTTATCATGTACGTCATATCCCCTGTTTCCAATCATCACGTGTGCCTGATGGGTGTTTTTCTCAATAGTCAACTCCTTTGGAACGTATGCAGGAACAGGAAACTTCGGTTTCACGTTTATCAATGGTTTGTTATTAGGAAAACCACATGTTGCCTTCTCCAACATTCTAACAAGTTTTCCAAACTCGATATCTCCGTATGCGAAAAATATGGCATTCTCTGGCTTGTAGAACTTTCCCGTGAAACGCACTATATCATCATGGGTATATTCCCTCAACCGTTCCGCCCGCCCGAGAATGTTGTGTCCGAGGGGATGTCCCGCAAATATAGCGTTCTCAAACTCATCGTAAATCAATTCAGAGGGCGAGTCATTATAACTCTCTATCTCATCACATATAACTTCTTTCTCTTTCTCCAACTCCATCGGTGGATACACGCTGTGGAACACCATATCTGTAAGCAAATCCACGGCAAGCGAAAGGTGGTCTTTGAGAATGGCGGTGTAATACACAGTATCTTCTTTATTGGTGAAGGCATTCAAGTCGCCACCTACTCTCTCAAGACAGTTAAGCACTTGCATCGAACTGCGCCGCATCGTTCCCTTGAAAGTGGTATGCTCGCAGAAATGCGCCATCCCTTCCTCACATGCCTCCTCATCCCGTGTTCCCGCGCATATCTCGTATCCGCAGTAAACCACAGGTGAGGAAGACGAGAGGTGTATCAACCTAAGTCCGTTGAATAATGTGTGCGTGTTATATGTCATTCGCTCTCGTCAGGCAGCATTACCACAGTTACACTGTTGCCGCCACCGAATATCACGTCCTTGACAAATTTCGCCAATTTCTCCGGTGTCAGGTCATTGACAATTGCCTTATAATCGCTATATTGGTCTATGCCGTACTCGTCGTAGTTGCATAAAATGCCAAGCCAGTAATTGTTCTTCATGGCATTCTCATCGGCTCGCTTCAACATCAGTTCCTTTACCTTACTGAGCATATCAGGGTCAACAGTTTCCGCCATCTTCTCTGCTTCTTCTGTCATAATCTTCAATGCGACATCGCTCATTTCTGGCTTCATCGGACAGATACCTACCAACGCCGTGAATGGTACGTCATTTCCTATAATTGTCATTCCCACAGCTCCTGTTGAATAGGCTGCACTTGCATCCTCGCGGATCTTCTGAAGGTAAATCATCGACAAAACCTGTCCTGCAGCATCTGCAAGAATATCATTCTCTAAGGTATATGGTGTCTCGTTATTATACCAATACATGTATGCGTTGGCTTTCGCTGTTTCCATCTTGCGCAAGAACTTGTTCTCTACCTTGCCCTTATTATATGTTGTTACGGCTTTCCAATCTTCCCTTTCTCCACTTGCCGGCAGGGATGCTATATACTGCTCTATCAACGGACGTATAACTTCCTCATCAAAGTTGCCCACAAACGTGAATGTGAAATCAGCTGCATTTGCCGTACGCTCCTTGGCAATCTGCAATATCCTATCGTAGTCAACTTTCTGCAAGTCTGAAAGTTCAAGTGTCTTAAATCGTGGGTTATGGTCATATAGCGTAACCTTCAGTGAATCGCTGAGTGCCATATCAGGAGATATTTCCTTGTTCTTCAAGGCGTTTTCTAATATATTCATCATCGAGGCATAACTTTTCTCATCCTTTTTGATATCGGTGAAATAGAGATATACCATCTGGAACATAGTCTCAAGGTCTTTCGGTGTGGAGTTTCCTGTCACCCTCTCATGCAAAAGTGATAACGACAGGTCTGCATTCGCTTGCTTGCCAGCAAGGGCCTTGGTAAGTTCCGTACTGCTGAAATTTCCCAATCCGCTAACGCCTATTGCCTGGTCAAACACTTTCGCATTTATTATGTCTTCTTCACCAAGCAACGAGGTGCCGCCCTTTGATACCGCCTGCAACAATACCTCATCGTCCTTATAGTCGGTCTTCTTCAAAATCACTTTTACACCATTCGAAAGCGTAAGCTCCTTATATCCTAATTTCGTATTCTCCTTCTCTGACGTAATCGTACCCTTTGCAGGCAATTCGGTAATCAGAGGCTCATCTTTTACTTCATCAACCCATGCTTCTATTTCCTCTGAATGTACGGTGTCTATTACTTTCTTGAATGTCTCTACTGTCGGATATACCCTGCCGTCCTTCTCATTGTAGATTGCTAATATCACTACATTGGTATCAGTCTGGCTGACCAGTTCCGGCAATATTTGATTTATTGCCTCTACCGGTATCATCGGGGATACCTGCTGCATCATCATGTACTCATCTTCTATCGATGGCATCGGCTCGTTGGCAATGTAGTTCTGGGAGTATATGTTGCCGTAAACGCTGTTGTCGCGCTTATCCCGATTGGTATATGTCTTTTCCAACGAACTTAGATAATCGGCTTTTGCACGCTCAAACTCTGTTGCTGTAAATCCGTGCCTCAAGGCTCTCATCACCTCACGCATTGCTGCTGAAAGTGCCTCCACGTCTTTGCCTTCCTTAGGAAGAAATGTTACATCGAATGATCCTTTCGTCCTTGAGTAGATATAGTCGCCATCCTCAACTTCCGCATTCAAGAACGGACAGTCCTCCTCTTGTGAAATTTCTTCAAAACGGGCATTGAGCATTGAACATACAAGGTCTATAGCGTAATTGTTCAGCAGGTATGCTATGCTGTTCTTTTCCGCATCTGGCACGGCATCATGCTTGAACGACAACTGTACCATGTCGATTGTTTGCTCCTTGTCCTTGTCAATTATTATTATCGGCTCGTTGTTGTCTGGAACGTCCTCGGCAACTACCTGAGCAGCATCCTCTACAAGTGGTATACTACTGAACATGTCTTTGATTTTCTGCTCTGTCTTGTCAACATCAATGTCTCCAACAACAATCACTGCCTGATTGTCCGGACGATACCACTTGTGATAGTAATCACGCAAGAACTCTGGTGAAAAATTATCAACCACCTCCATAAGGCCTATCGGAAAACGTCTTCCGTACTTGCTGCCCGGATATAGTGTCTCAAGATTGCGCTCCAACACTCTCATAATCGGGCTCATGCGCAGACGCCACTCCTCGTGTATCACGCCACGCTCCTTGTCAATCTCATCTTCCTCCAAGAGAAGCCCATTCGACCAGTCTTTTATCACAAGAAGGCAGGAATCAAGTGCCGACTCTCTCGCTGACGGCACGTTGCATATACGGTAAACCGTCTGGTCAACGGCTGTGTATGCGTTGAGATCTGAACCGAACTCTACGCCAATAGAACGCAGGTAGTCTATCAGGTCATTGCCTCTATAATGTTCCGAACCATTGAATGCCATGTGCTCAAGGAAATGCGCCAATCCTCGCTGATCCTCCTCCTCTTGTATAGAACCAACACGTTGAGCGATGTAGAAATTCACACGATGTTCCGGGTAACCGTTCTGACGGATGTAATAGGTTAACCCGTTTGACAGTTTTCCTGTCCTTACTGCCGGATCAACGGGCACTGGCGGCATCTGCATCTCCTGTGCCATGATTGCTGTCGCACTGACAATGAACAGCGCCGCAGCAGCGAATAGCTTTTTTAAATTCATATTTTTATTATCTTGTTTGTATAGTTTTATCGTTAACCATAATACATTAATAACTTTATACTTTCATAACTATTCCACAACAACATTCATCCTTTTACATCCCTATCGCTATATGAATCAAGACTCACATTATTGCAACTGAAAAGCATAAATATACATTTTAAGCGTCCAAATTTAGCAAAAAACATTTTCCCAATCATTAAAACACCTGAAAAAGAATATTTATTTAACACATAACATCAAAATATCCAATAACAGTTAAAAAACACTTTTCAGGCAAAAAACCTCTCAAAAAAATACATCACAAGCAAAAATGCCCTCAAGCTAAAATGAATTTTTAATTATTAATTTCCCCTACCAACTGTAAATCATGCAAGCAATATCAAACTCTTAATTCTTAACTCTTAACTTTTCACTGTTTCTCGGATGATGCCTCAAAATCTCCTCTCTCAACTTTACAGTGTCCAAATGCGTGTATATTTCAGTTGTCCCGATACTCTCATGCCCAAGCATGCTCTGTATTGCCCGCAAGTCAGCCCCTCCCTCAAGCAATGCCGTGGCGAAACTGTGGCGCAGGGTATGCGGACTGATTGTCTTTGTAATCCCCGCTTCCTCTCCAAGTCGTTTTATCATTATCAATATCATGGTACGAGTAAGGTGCGCACCGCGACGGTTCAGAAAAACATAATCTTCCTCGCCAGATTTGATTTTCATCTGATTACGGACAGCAAACCAATAGCCCAACTGCTTTATGGCGCTATCTGAAATGGGTACCAGGCGTTCTTTCCGCCCCTTGCCCTTCACCCATATATACTGCTCATCAAGATAAAGATTTGATATTTTGAGATTTATGAGTTCACTGACACGCAACCCACAACTGAACAGCACCTCGATTATCGCCTTGTTCCTATGCCCCTCCCACTTGCTCAGGTCTATCGACTGCTCCAAACGGTCAACCTCCTCAGTTGTCAACACTTCGGGCAGATGCTCTCCTATCTGTGGAGACTCGAGAAGCTCGGCTGGGTCGTTATCAACAAATCCGTCTATCACGAGAAAGCGATAGAAAGCTCTTACACCACTTAATATCCTGCATTGCGAACGTGCCACAATACCGATATCATGCAACGATGCGGCAAATGTCCGCAAATCCTCCAATTTTACTTCCTCTGGCCTGATGTCCAACCCTTGCAAATAGTTGAGCAGTTTTTCTATGTCCCGCATATATGCATCTATCGTATTGGGCGACAAGTTACGCTCCAATTTCATGTAACGCTGGTATGCCCGTATAATATTCGTCGGATTTTTGTTCCCCTTTTCCATTTATTTTATTACTTTTGCAACAACCGAAGATTGCAGTGTGCCAATGGCCATGCCGCAATTCTGTCTCTCCGCAAAATTACAAAAAATTATTTGATTATGAAAATACTTATCATCAACGGTCCAAACCTTAATCTCCTTGGTGTCAGAGAACCGGGAATTTATGGCAAGAGTTCTTTTGAAAACTATCTTCTAAAACTCCGTGAGCGTTATTCAAACGTGGAAATCGAGTACTATCAAAACAATATTGAAGGCAAATTGATTGACAAAATGCAGGAGGTGGGTTTCTCTTACACTGGTATCGTACTCAACGCAGGGGCTTACACGCATACGAGCATCGCACTGCAAGACTGTATCAAGTCGCTCTCATCCCCCGTCATCGAGGTGCATATATCCAATGTGCACACCCGTGAGGAATTCCGACATAAATCGATGATCTCTTGCGCTTGCAAGGGCGTAATTTGCGGGTTCGGCCTCGACTCCTACCGCCTTGCTATTGAGGCTTTATTGGAAATGCAAGGATAGACAAAATCATGGATTCCGAACTTGAAAAATACATCCTTGAGCATATCGAACCAGAGGGTGATTATCTTTATCGTCTCTGGCGTTCCACAAACGTGAGCCTTATCAACGGACGAATGGCAAGCGGTCATCTGCAGGGCCGCTTACTGAAGATGTTCGTGCGGATGCTCCAACCACACTACATCCTTGAAATCGGCACTTTCAGTGGTTACAGTGCCATCTGTCTCGCCGAGGGCCTTGATCAGGGAGGAATGGTTTATACCTTCGAGATTGACGATGAACTTGAGGATTTCACACGTCCGTGGATAGAAGGCTCACCCGTCGCCGACAAAATCCGTTTTATTATCGGTGATGCGATTACTGAAGCTCCTAAGTTGGGCATCTCCTTCGACATGGTTTTTCTTGACGGTGACAAGCGTACTTACTCCGCCGCCTACGAGATGTCGCTTTCCGTTCTCCGCCCCGGAGGTTTCATCTTCGCTGATAACACTCTTTGGGACAGTCACGTCCTCGAAATACCCCAAAGTGGCGACCGCCAGACTGCCTCCATCGAGGCTTTCAACGACATGCTCGCTCACGACAACCGTGTCGAAAAGGTCATCCTCCCCATCCGTGACGGCATGACAATTATTCGGAAAAAGTAAATATCACTACTTTTATAAATCAAAATACATCCAATGGAGAACGTTTCATTATTAGCGGATAACGTTCTGGATGTCGAAGTGATTCAATTTCTAAATCAACATCAAGTTCAGGCCATTCTATGGAGTCACGACCACTCATGCGCACATTAAGCACACTACTAATACGTGCATCACGCAACCATGGAATACGATTATAAGAAATAAAATAGTCTTGTCCTTTTACCGACAAAAACAATCCTTGCCCATTAATCATTAATACGCTTACCAATGTGGATTGTGATTTTTTGAATTTTGGACTCATTGCTATCGACTTTAATCGGTATTATTGGATCGTTTTTACAAATCCTATATAATAATGCAAAGATAAAGAATAATACTTAAATAGCTTAATTTCTTCTTGTTTTTATATTTTTCAATCGTTTGCATAGTTATTTCCACTTATTGTAGCGCCTTTTCGCAAACAAAGAAAACGATATTTGTGTACCTTTACAACAGAAACTTAAAACCGTAAAACCGTGAAAAGATTTTTTACTTCATTTGTTTTTGCTCTTTCTGTCATACTGGCAATGGCACAGGGCTGGCCTGCCAACTGGCAGGGTGTTATGCTACAAGGTTTTTACTGGGATTCTTATTCCGACACTCAATGGACCAACCTCGAATCTCAGGCCGATGAGCTCGCAGAGTTCTTCAATCTTGTTTGGATACCTCAAAGCGGCAACTGTGGCTCCGGCAACTCAATGGGTTATAACGACCTATACTGGTTCAATAATTACAACAGCTCGTTTGGCAACGAGGAACAGTTGCGCTCTATGATAAGTACTTTCAAGTCAAAGGGTATCGGCACTATCGCTGATGTGGTTATCAATCATCGCTCATCTCTCGCCGACACATGGATGAGTTTCCCTGTCGAGACTTACAACGGCGTAACCTACACAATAAATGCTTCTGACATCTGCTCTGATGACGACAGTGGCAAGACTGCCGCAAACGCTGAAATTACCCCGACTGGGGCTAAAGATACAGGTGAGGATTTCGATGGCGCGCGCGACCTCGATCATTCGAGTGCCAACGTACAGACTATCGTCAAGGCTTACCTCGATTTCCTCCTCAACGATCTCGGTTATGCGGGCTTCCGTTACGATATGACCAAAGGATACGCTCCTGAATACACCACTCTTTACAACCTCGCCGCTCAACCGGAATTTTCCGTCGGCGAGTACTGGGACGGCAACTATTCCAACCTTTCCAAATGGGTCAGCAATACGGCTTCTGAAGATAGCACAATACAGTCGGCTGCCTTCGACTTCGTTCTGAAATACAACCTCCGTGACTGTTGCAACGCAGGGACAAACTGGAACTTATTAGGCTCGTCATCGCTTATGAGTATGCCTTCATACCGTCGTTACGCTGTTACTTTCGTAGACAACCATGATACTTATGATCGTGGCAACGACAGTGAGACTACTGTTAACATTCTTGCAGCTAATGCCTTCATCCTCGCTGCTCCTGGCACGCCTTGCGTTTTCCTCCCTCACTGGAAGTTATATAAACAAGACATCAAACAGATGATATACGCCCGTAACATGGCGAAGATAAATAACCAAAGTGGATTCTCTGCCTTTAATAATACTGCAAGCCAGTATGCAATTAAGGTTAATGGTGCTGATGGAAACACGGTAGTAGTTATCATGGGAGACCAGAGTATTCCGTCAGGCATGACAGAGAGTGATTATTTCCTCGTGTCAAAAGGCGACAACTATTCCTATTATATCTCAAAGGACGTTGAGTCGGCTTGGACTGACATCCCTTCAGGCTCTTACGATAATGGTTTCACCGTTACCCTCAACGCCATATCCAAAACTGACGGCGTGAAAATCGTCTATACCACTGACGGTACAGAGCCTTCTGCCTCCAACGGCACACAAGTTGACGACGGTACGGTAATCACAGTGAACTCCGACATGACACTCAAGGCTGGTCTGCTCGTCGGCTCCTCTGTTTCCAGTATCATCACCCGCAATTACACGGTTACGGCTTTTAAGCCACACGACATAACAGTATATCTCAAAGCTGACTGGTCGCCGATGTACTACCACCTATGGGACTCCGATGGATACACCACCACATGGCCTGGCACGAGAGTAACAAACACTACCGTTATTGACGATATCACTTGGTATTACAACTCATACACACTGAAATCTTCCGACTATTGCATCAACCTTGTATTCACGCAGGGCAGCAATGGGCCACAAACTGTTGACATCAACAATATCACCACTGACAAGTTCTATGAGTTGTCGGAATCCAAGGATGGGTCTGGTCATTATAACGTAAACGATGTTAGCGGCCAACATTCCGCCGGTATTGAGAACATCCTCGTTTCAAACCCATCAAACTTCTACGGTATTAAGGTATTCAGCATCGACGGCCGACTGCTCCGCTCTTACAACGGCAACACCACCCTAAACGATGCTTTGAACGGTCTTGGCAAAGGTATCTACATCGTCAACAACAAGAAAATCGCTATCAAGTAGTTTTAAATGCAAATATCCCTGAATAGCCCTGATGTGAAATGGTATGACAACCTGTGGGCAGCTCTGATTTTCTTCACCAGAATACCTTTCTGGCGCATACACCAGCCGCCACCCCACTGCTATGAGGCCGTTGTAGAATACTGGCCTCTTACTGGTTGGCTCACCGGCGGTTTGATGGCTGTAATCCTTTATTTCGGTGGCCTCGTCTTTCCTCACGCGATAACAGTATTGCTCGCTATTGTTTGCAGGATTCTGTTAACCGGTGCTCTGCATGAGGACGGCTTGACTGACTTCTTCGACGGCTTTGGAGGCGGTGGCAACAACCGCAACCGAATACTTGCAATAATGAAAGACTCCCGTATCGGAACCTACGGTGTTCTCGGACTGGTGCTTTATTTGCTCCTGCTGTTCTTCTGCCTACATACACTATCACCATCTTTCGCCGCTCTTGCCGTATTCGCTGCCGACCCATACAGTAAGATGCTCGCCGGACAGACTACAATGATGTTGCCTTACGCCCGCACCGAGGAGGATTCTAAGGCTCATGTAATCTATCGCAAAATGAATATCCGTGCCTGCATATTAATGTTCTTCCAGGGTATATTGCCACTCGCTGCCTTGCTGTATCTCGGACACGGCTTGTTGCGATGGGACTTGCTGATCTTCGTTCCCGGCATAGTGATGTATTTCCTTTACCTGTTTATCTGGAAAAAACTGCGTGGCTACACTGGCGATTGTTGCGGTGCACTCTTCCTTCTCATTGAACTGTCTTTCTATATCTGCATATCCGCTCAATTCATCAACACGCAATCACTTTGGACTTTATTCTGAAATCAACAATTGGAAAGAATAACATATATCTCACTTTTCACAGTGGATGGCATACGTTTGTCCCCTTGACATTTATGCGCTTCCGTTGCTATCGCAAGTGCCTTTTCCAACAGTTCTTTCATAATTATCCGCCTAAATTCAGCCTTTCATAATAAAACCATAATAATCAATAAAAATCATCCGACATTCTGCACTTTATCATGCAAAATGTCGGATGTATGATTTTTAGAAGCGTCCGCCTCCACCTGGACCACCACCTGGGCCTCCACCAGGACCTCCGAAGCCTCCACCCATTGGTGGACGGCCGCCACGGCCATCATGGTCACGGTCTGGCGGTCCGTCAGGACGACCACCAGGACCTCTGTGCATATCACGGTTGGAGTTCTTCCCTCCAAACATATTCATACGGTAAATCACATGAACCATACCATAACTATTGATGCTGTTGTAACGTGTATCGCTCCTCTGCATGGCATTAATAGTCCTGCTCAAATTGCTCTGGTTGTGCAAGATGTCATAAAACTGCAAAGACACCGTTAACGCTTTCCCCTTAAGAAAGCCCTGACTGACCTGCGCATTCCAAATCAACTCATTAGTATTCATCGAACTGTCGCTGAATCCCCGACGGCTGTTCTCATGAAGATCGGTTGACAAACTCGTGCCCCATGGCAGATAGAAATTAAACGATGCTCCGTATGCAAATGTCCATGTATCAAGGTTGCTCGCACTCTGCAACATATTGCGTGAATGGGTGTAATTTAAAGAGCCATCAAGCGACACCTCAAGCCAACTGTTGCGGAAACTGCCCGTCAACTGCTCACTTATTGTAGTGGTGCGAGTGGTGTTCTTCTGCGAATTTGATGTGTTGTCAAGTGCAAGATATCCAACATAATTGTTGTAACTTGCATTGGTGAATGTGCTGATATTCCAATAACCGACAGAGTCAATCGCCGTATTGTACATGAATGCTCCATTTATATCCCAGTTGCCGTTGATATTCTCTGGTTTCGTGGTACGTCCGCCTGTCGTCTCATCGTATGTCACCATGTTGCTGATACTGTTGCGTGTATTGTTGTAATTCACAAACGTCATAATGGCTTGTTGGTGTCTCTCTATGTAGTTGTTGTAAAACAGTCGGAACGAATTGGTGAACGACGGCTTCAAACCAGGATTACCTTTCGTGATGTTCAACGGATCACTGTCATCGGTTATATCAAGAAGATCACTCATGCTCGGCTGACTGGTAGTTCCACGATAGTTAATCCGTAGATTGCTGATTTTGGAAAACCTATAACGGAAGTCGAGAGTCGGCGTGAAGTTCACCACATTGCGCACTGTATCAGTATTCACTCCCTGATAACTCTGTATGAAATGCGTCATCTGCGGCTGCAGCATCGCTCCTACATTGAGCGTGTATTTCGTTCTTATAACTCTCAACATCAACTGTATCTCGTGGATATAGTTCTTGTATTCTGAATATCTGCTGAGGTCTTCATCCAAATAATCGGTATAGGGATTGTCCAAACGGGTGAAATAATCTCCCCACCCTCTGTACATCGGCGTGATACCACTGAAAAACTCCTCTCCTATATTACTGAAATCGTATGTCGCCCTGTCGCTCTTGTTGTAGTTGTATGTGAACTTATAACTCAACTGCAGGAACATCGCCCTGAATATCGGCTCGCTGTATGTCGCCTGCAAGCTATAACTCCAAGTCTTTGTAGGGGTATAACTGTACCTGTTGGTCTGATACGTGGAGTCAACTCCCAATGCGTTCAGCACCTGATATAGGTGCACATCTGACGTGGAAAGACTCTTGCTGTTGCTCTCACTGTAACTGATATCGCCCCTCAACGTGGCGTTGCGCCCCTTGCTATTCAATTTGCGGTTCAACTGCAGCATACCGCCCACCGACTTGCTCTCGCTGTACGAGATTGAATTGTTGCTCCTTGTGTTCACCATCAAACTGTCACCAGCCATCGTTGCTATCGACGCATCCGACAACGGATCAGACACATACTGATAAGGATCTTCGTTGTACGACCCACTCGTTGACATCGACCTGCTGTCGCTCTTTGAATACGTGAAATTAGGACGGAACATGATATCCGTCATCGAATCGGGCTTCCACTCCAAACGCAAACGGGCATCCCAACTGTCAGAACGAGAGTAGCTCTGACTCAAACTGTTGGAGAATGAACCTGTCTGACTGACAAAGTTCTCTGACGATTCTTCTGTTTTCAAATCGCCGTCCTTATGGTTCCACCTCACACTGCCATCCAAAGTTAACTTGTCATTGCCTGAATCATAATTGAAATTTGCTCCTACCATCTTCGATGCATTCAGTCCTTGGCTCCCGCCTCCGAAACGGCCACCACCGCCTCCTCCTGGAAATCCTTTGTCGTTGGTATCATTGGCGTTCCCGAAAAGCATCACCTTGGTCTTTTCCTTGAACAAGCCTGCCATAAGACGTTCTGAATACCTGCTATGTGTTCCTATGGACAAATCTACATTACTCAAGAACCCCTTGTTCATACCTTTCTTTATTCCAAAATCAAGAACAGTCTGCTCATCTCCGTCGTCTATTCCCGTAATCTTCGCCAAGTCGCTCTTCTCATCGTAACTCTTCACCTTCTCTATAATGGATGTCGGCAGGTTCTTCAACGCCGTCTGCGTGTCGCCCGTCATAAACTCCTTACCGTCAACAAGCACCTTCTTCACTTCCTTGCCGTTGATCTTGATATTTCCCTCATCGTCAACCTGTGCACCAGGCAATTTCTTCACAAGCTCCTCAACCACTGACCCCTCCGGCGTACGGTAGGCACTTGCATTATAGACAAAGGTGTCCTCCACGACAGTAACCCGCGCCGCCTGTCCTAATATTGTCGCCTCTTTCAGCATTATGGCATCTCCATTCAGGGTTATCTTGCCCAATGCAACACTCATACCTTCCTTGATCTTCACCTCCTTGTACATGGTCTTGTAACCGACACTCGTGAATTTCAGTAAATAAGTGCCATTGTCAGGAACCGCAATCTCAAACTCTCCGTATTCGTCACTCAATGTTCCATCTATATATGTACTGTCTTTCTGCAACAACTGCACGGTAACGTCTATCACCGCATCCTTGTTGTCCCTGTCAACAATGCGTCCTGAGATTTTCGCTTCTTGGGCAGACAGCGTTACAGAGGTCAACATAAGATACATCAAGAAGAGTATTTTTTTCATTTTTTAGAATTTGTTATTACACCTTTTATATATGACGTTTTTTTTCTCGTTTTGTTTAGTCTATTATAACGTAAAATTGTCCGAAAAGTTTTATTTATCGACATAAATCACTATTTTTGCATTTATTATAACGATTTCTTCCTGCCAATGCACTTCATCCAAGTGATATTGACCAGAATAATCATATAAATTATCTTCATATTAATAAAGCATGGAACAGAAAATTATTATATCGAAATGCCTGAAAAATGAGATTTCAACGGCTATTGAGGAATGTGAACACGATAGGGTTTTCATCCTCGTTGACGAGACTACAAAGAAACATTGTCTGCAAAGGGTTCTCGACTTGAACATTCCTTTTTTGAACGGTGCTAATGTTATAACTATCGGGGCTTCTGACAATCACAAAGACCTCGATTCGCTCTCGCACGTGTGGAAATCGCTCGGTGACAACGGCGCCACACGCCATTCTTGTCTGCTCAACATCGGCGGGGGCATGGTAACTGACCTCGGCGGATTCGCTGCCTCTACTTTCAAACGTGGCATTAATTTCATCAATATCCCTACTACCTTGCTCGCCATGGTCGATGCTTCCGTGGGTGGCAAGACAGGCATCAATTTCAACGGCTTGAAAAATGAAATCGGAGTGTTCAAC
Organism: Prevotella sp.; assembly: GCA_021204605.1. Taxonomy (GTDB): domain Bacteria; phylum Bacteroidota; class Bacteroidia; order Bacteroidales; family Bacteroidaceae; genus Prevotella. The sequence goes on along the minus strand of JAJPZD010000189.1, from coordinate 9,989 downwards.
GATGCCAAGACGGTGATTATCAATACGGAATTTCTCAAGACTCTCGATAGAGAAAACATCTGTTCCGGGTATGCAGAGATGATCAAGCACGGTCTGATTAGTAACGTGGATATGTGGAAAGAGCTGATGCTTTTCGACATCCTCAATCCTGACTTTCCTCAACTACAGGATATGGTGGCACGCAGCATTAAGGTTAAGGAGAAGGTGGTTGAACAGGACCCACACGAGAAAGGTATCAGAAAGGCTCTCAACCTTGGCCATACTATGGGACACGCTTTCGAAGCGTTGAGCCTGCATACAGCACATCCCCTGCTACATGGCTATGCCGTGGCTTTCGGCATCGTTTGCGAACTCTACCTCAGTTGCGTGAAAACGGGTTTCCCTACTGACATCATGCGCCAGACTATCAATTATATAAATAATTCATACGGCAGTTTCCTGTTCACGTGCGACGACTACGACACGCTGATCAACCTGATGAAACATGACAAGAAGAATACTGCCGGCACGATAAACGTCACTCTACTTAGCGGTATCGGTGACATCAAAATCAACCAGACGGCATCAAAAGAGGAACTGATGGAAGCCCTCGACTTCCTGCGTGAGGGATCCAATTAATCTGTTTATTGCTTCCTTTTCTTCTCTATCTTGATCATAAGCAGCCCTATCGCTGTCCAGATTAGCTCTCTTATCCTTATAATCAACGCAACAAAGATACCCACACTGGCGGACATCGCAAGACTTGCCGTGGACATCAGAAAACCGCCCTCTCGACCGCCTAACTGCAAAGGCATGAAAAACAGCAGATTGGCAAACAGACTGGTGAATGCGAGGATAAGAATACAATGAACGAAATTTACGTGGGGCATCAATACAAGCAGCACGAACATCACTTCCAATGCTGATACTATCCTGCACGACAGCTCGAGAAGTACGGCAGCGACAAACGATTTCCTGTTTTGCTTGTGCAATGCAGCAATCTGACTGTCTATCGTGTCAAGTTGTTCCTTGTGCTTATCAATGAATTTTACTGCCCATTTCTTCACTCCCGGTATGTGCCGTATCAGATTCATCGCTCTCACCGCCATGCCTTTCTCATAACCTTTCATGAAAAACCAGATGCCGATTATGCAGAAAGCCCCTGCCAACGTTAAAATTATGCCTATACCAAAAGTAACTTTCTCAGTGAATATAAACAGAAATATCGAAAGCAGCCAGAATAGAAAATGACTGAATATATGTGTCATCGCATAGAGTATAACGGATGATGATGCCCGCTCCGTGCCGATTACCGGCGACAACGACATCACCCGATATGGCTCGCCGCCCATCAACCCGCCAGGCGTGGCATAGTTCAATGCAAACCCCGATATTGTAATCTTATACAACCAGAGGAAGTTTATTTTTGTCTTTTTCTCCGCTCCACTGTTTATAATTATATACCATGTGGAGGTGTTGAAAACATATAGGAATGCCCACAACAACAGTACTACAAAAAACCAGTAGCCGGCGCTTCTCAGACCGTTCCATACTTCCTTGAAATCGAGTTGCGTAATCATTACGATTAGCAAGACAATACCGAACACAAAAAATATGTTCTGATATTTCTTCTTCATCACTTTTGCCGTGGAGATTGATTTATGCCTCTTGTTCCGGTTTACACTCTTGTGCCTCTGTATTCTTCTTAGGGAATGGAAGCCTTGGCCGCTCTCCCTCCTCTTTCTTCTCGTGATACAACTTCGGCAAAGGGTCTGCAAACGGCTCGTCATAATTCACCCTGTTGCGGAACACGTCCAATGCGAAGAATATGGCATGGCGGAACGACTCCTCATCAGCCTCTCCCTTGCCTGCTATCTCGTATGCAGTGCCGTGCTCTGGAGAGGTGCGCACCAATGGCAGACCTGCAGTGTAATTCACTCCACTTCCTGTGTCAAGTGCCTTGAATGGGGCAAGTCCTTGATCATGATACATCGCCAAGACACCATCAAATGACTCGTATGTGCCTCGCCCGAAAAAACCGTCTGCCGCAAATGGCCTGAATGTGTATATACCGCTCTCCGACAGTTCTTTGATTGCCGGAATTATCACTTCTTCTTCCTCCGTTCCCAGCAATCCTCCATCTCCGCAATGGGGATTTAACGATAATATGGCTATACGTGGTGTTGATATACGGAAATCTCGTCTTAACGATCTGCTGAATATCGTGGCTTTCTCGATAATCTTCTCTTTCGTTATAGCACCGGCAATGTCTTTTATCGCTAAATGGGTGGTTACAAGTGCTACTCTTAAATTGCCATTCAGCAATATCATCAGGGCTTTCTCGCCTTCGCCTATCCGATCTTCGATATATTCTGTATGTCCGCAGAAGGTGAAATCGGCACTCTGTATGTTGCTTTTGTTTATCGGGGCTGTTACAAGCACATCGAAAAGTCCTTGCTTATAGTCTTCCATCGCTCTTTCCAATGCTTTGTATGCTGCCGTTCCTGCCTCTTTTGACGGCTGACCAAATTCCACTTTCACCTCCTCATCAAAGGTTGTCAGTAAATTCAGCTTTCCGCTATGGGCTTCTGCCGCATTACTGATTATCGTGAAATTTCCCTGTATGCCAAGCGCATTACGGTGATAGGTCGCCACCTTCGGGGAACCGTAGATTATCGGGGTGCATAGCTCAAGCATCATCGGGTCGGCAAAGGTCTTGAATATCACCTCATACCCTACGCCATTTGTATCTCCATGCGTTATTGCAACGCGTAATTTCTTATTTTCCATATCTCTGTTTTTCTTGTTTCTTGTTTCTTGTTATTTCGTTTCGCTTTTACAAATGTATATACTACTTTTCACTATTTGTCTTATTAAGTGTGTATAGTGCCGCCTCTGCCCTCCTTATCAGATTGCGCTTTTTCATCTCAGGGGCGTAAACAAAGGCCTCGGCAACTATTATCTTGTGGCTTAACGTATCTACTGTTGAATGTATCACGAAAGGACCACCCATCGCATCGTTTTCCATCTCCCACAGTCCACGACTTATCATTATTGTCTGGTCTTTTTCCTTGACAATCCTCGTTGACACGCTTTCTACAACAGTTGACATATACATATTCGGAAACTCACCTGGTATGTTCTCTTTCATCACACTGTCACGCTCTTGCAATGCTCTTTCAGGAACAAGGCGGTTACCGTCGTACGTATATATACAGATGTTCCTCATTCCACTACCTGTATTGTTGGAGTACCACAGAAAATTCCGCCCTCGCTTGCATGACTTCATGTCGGTGGGTATTTTTATGTCCCAACCGAACATTTCCATTACTTCTTCAGAGGCTTTCTTGTTGCTTCCTGCGTTAAGATTCTCTATCTCGTTGTTAAATTCCATGCGCATGAGGAGGTCGGTCAACTGGTGTCCTTGCTTGTTCATCGCTTTCCTCAACAATTCTATCGATGGAGTGTTGATGTAAACCACCATCTGGGGCCTCGCCCAAGCGTTCTTCTCATACCTTATACTCGTTGTAGTAAACTGCAACGAGTCCTCGCTCAATATCACAATGTTCCTTGCCAACCTTGCGGTTTGGTTGAAATGTGCATGGTCTGTCTGTGACACATCGAATAGTGGTTCTGCCTGCGGCAGCCCTACGGCTGCTTGTGTAAGCACACTATCGATAATCGCTCTGCTTTCATCGTCAGAACTAACCAACAACACCTCGTATGGCTGTCCACCACTTTTCGGCAACAACGACTGTGTTACGCTGTCTTTGCATGAGCAAATTACCGCCATTGCTATCACCAAACAGGCGATGACATCCTTCATCGTTCCGCTTCCGCCTCCTTCCGCGCCGTGCTGAGCAGTCCGCATGCAGCACTGATATCCTGCCCCCTACTTGCTCTTATCGTAGTGTATATGCCGTGCTTGGTAAGATAGTCACGCATTGTCTCCATCTTCTTCTCATCGGCTTCTTTCAGGTCAACATCTGGTATCTTATGGTATCTTATCAGGTTGATGCGGCAGTCAAGACCGTTGAGTAATTTTACCAACTCTCTTGCATGCGCCATGGTGTCGTTCAGTCCTCCAAACACAATATATTCAAACGACAACCGACGCTGGTGTGTGAAGTCATAGTTTCTTAAAAGACTTACTATCTCCTCAACAGTAGCGCCTCTCTCCGCCGGCATCAGCATAGCTCGCTGCTCGTGAATGGGGGTATGCAGACTGATTGCGACATGACATTCGCTCTCATCTAAAAACCGTTTCAAAGGTTTCAGTATGCCTACGCTGCTCACTGTTATACGTTTCGGACTCCATGCATAACCGTACCCTGACGTGAGTATCTGCGTCGCCTTCAATACATTGTCGAGGTTGTCCATCGGCTCACCCTGCCCCATGAACACAATGTTAGTCAGGCTATCACGCTCCGGCAACGAATATATCTGGTTGATAATGTCCTTTGCAGTCAGATTGCCATCAAATCCTTGCTTACCAGTCTGACAGAACAGGCAGTTCATCTTGCACCCCACCTGCGACGAGACACACAGCGTAGCCCTCTCCTTCTCTGGGATGTAAACAGTCTCGACATACTTACCGCTATCGGTCGGGAACAGGTATTTCAGAGTGCCATCGCTCGACTTCATACACTCCAATGGCGCCAGACTGCCAACACTGTATTCTGCCTTCAGTTTTTCACGGTTCTCCTTTGAGATATCCGTCATTTCGTCTATCAAACTGATATGCCGGGTATATAGCCATTTGGCTATCTGCCCACCTGTGAACGCCGGCATACACATTGTCCTTGCCACCTCCTTCAACTCTGAAAGCGACAATCCCATTAACGATTTTATACCGTGTCCCATTTATTGCATATTTATCAGGGCACAAAGTTAGTATAAATCGTGTTAATATCTCAACAATCTTTGATTATTTTACCACTACTTTCCTTATCGTTCCATCTGAATACTTCACGATATTGATACCTCGCTGTGGCCTGTCTATCCTTATACCATCAATAGTATAACGCTCAACTTCTTCCTTTTCTCCGTCGGAAATCACTGTACTGATACCTACTAACGTGAAGTCCACCTCTTCTATATCGTAGAATTCACTCCAATAGTCTGCACTCGCATATAATTCCTTACTGCCAACAGGAACATTCAAAACGCAGGTGCTCTTGTCAACACCCTCAAAGGTTGTGCTTGAACTTACTGTTGGAGGGGTTGGGTTTTTGGAATTTAATACTGCAAGATTCGAACAATCATAAAATGCACTTTCACCTACTGACGTTACACTACTCCCTATTGTCGCTTCTTCCAGACTTGTACAATACTTGAATGTATATTCTCCAACTGACTCTACTCCATCTGGTATGTTTGCTGTCACTAAACAAGGACAACCATAAAAAGCATAATCTCCGATAAACGTAACATTCTCTGGGATGTTCAGCTCTTCCACACTTGCACAATACGAAAACGCCTGTTTCCCTATTGACGTAACACCACTTCCAATTTCCACCGTACTCAAACTCCAACAACTATTAAACGCCTGATCTCCAATAGTAGTAATTGCATCGGGGATGGTGATTTCTGTCAGACTCGTACAACCGAAAAAAGCATAACTCCCAATAGTTGTAATGCTGTTCGGAATTTCAATGGATGTCAGACTATCACAATAATAAAACGCCCATTCGCCAATACCCGTGACTTTATATGTCGCTCCCTCGTATGAAACGGTTTCAGGTATCGTGATGTCTCCTGTATAATATTTCCCGTTTCTGTTGTTTTGGTAATAATTATAGGTCAGCTCTACCGTGTTTACAGATGTTATATTATATACGCCACTGGTTTTAAAGTCGTAAGCAAATACCTCTACATTAGCTAATACTAATAATACAAATATCACACCCCGACGTATTACGCTCTCACAAAAATTTGCCTTTTTTTTCATGATACAATCAATCCATTTAGTCGTTTTCAGTTTCGACCGCAAAATTAATCGTTTTCTTTGAATTTATAATTTGTTTTATCGTATTTTATGATTTTTTATAAATATAAATAACATTACACTTACTTGTTATGTTAAAAACAACTTTCTCTATGGCTCCTTTTCACAAAAATATTATGTTTTTTTGGTATATACTCGAAATTGCTGTATATTTGTCAAGTAAAACACAATCCAATCATGGGAGACACACAGCAAAAGGCGGCAAAAGAATTTGCCGAAATGTGGAAAGGCAAAGGTTACGAGAAAGGGGAATGTCAACCGTTTTGGCTCTCCTTGCTTCGTGATGTGTATGGTATCGAAAATCCGGAACAATACATCAACTTTGAAACACCGTTGCATATCGACCGCACCAGCTTCATAGATGGTTATATTTCCGCAACAAAGGTGTTGATCGAGCAGAAAAGTTTAGGAAAAGACTTGAACAAAGCAATCAAGCAGTCAGACGGATCTTCGCTAACTCCTTTCCAGCAAGCAAAACGCTACATTGTTGATCTGCCTGTTGACTATCACCCTCGCTACGTGATTACCTGCAACTTTTCTGAGTTTTGGGTTTACGACATGAACAAGCCAAATGGGGCACCTGAGAAAATCCGTTTGGAGGATTTGGCAAAAGAATACTATCGTCTGCAATTCCTCGTCGAAAGCGGCAACGAGCATCTGAAACGCGAAATGGAAATATCCATTAAAGCGGGTGAAATTGTGGGTCTGCTTTACGATGCTTTCTCAAAACAATACATAGATCCGCAAAGCAAGCACTCTCTCCACAGCCTTAATGTGCTTTGTGTCAGGCTTGTATTTTGCCTGTATGCAGAAAACACCGAGATTTTCGGAAGATATGGGATGTTCCACGACTACATGGAAACCTTTAAAACCAATCAGCTGCGCAGGGCATTAGTGGATTTGTTTCACATCTTGGACACAAAACCGGAAGACCGTGACCCTTATCTGAAAGACGACAATCCTGCTTTGGCGGCTTTCCCTTACGTCAATGGAGGTTTATTTTCCGATGAGGACATAGAGATACCGCCTTTCACCGAAGAAATACGTGAGTTGTTATTGTTCGAGGCAAGTGCCGGCTTCAACTGGTCGGAAATCAGTCCTACTATCTTCGGCGCTGTTTTCGAGAGCACACTCAATCCAGAGACACGCCGCTCCGGGGGTATGCACTACACGAGTATTGAGAATATCCATAAAGTTATAGATCCTCTGTTTTTGGATGACTTGAAGAAAGAGTTTTCCAATATATGCGGGATTGCCGTAGAACGCACACGAAAAAAGAAACTTCAGGATTTCCAGCATAAATTGGCCTCTCTTACTTTCTTGGACCCTGCATGCGGAAGCGGCAATTTCCTTACTGAATCCTATCTTTCACTGCGACGGTTGGAGAATGATGTAATGCGGGTACTGGCAAATAGACAAGTCTTTTTCGGTGATGAGAATTTCAGCCCTATCGAAATATCGCTCGAACAGTTCTATGGCATAGAGATTAACGATTTTGCCGTTACCGTTGCCAAGACTGCTTTGTGGATTGCGGAGAGCCAGATGATGAAAGAGACAGAAAAAATCGTGCTGATGCACTTGGACTTCCTGCCGTTGAAATCATATACCAACATCGTTGAGGCTAACGCTCTGCATATTAATTGGGAGGATGTCGTTCCTAAACAGAAGCTGACCTATATAATGGGTAATCCGCCGTTTGTCGGGGCAAGAATGATGGATGCGGAGCAAAAGAATGACCTGAACGGGATATTCAAAGACTGGCGGAACGCCGGTAACTTGGATTATGTTTCTTGTTGGTTCAAGAAAGCATCCGATATGCTGTCGGGTACTCCCATTCGGGCTGCTTTGGTGGCCACCAACTCCATTTCGCAGGGTGAAAGCGTGGCAAACCTGTGGAAGCCGCTCATGGAAAGTAGTGTTCATATCGATTTTGCACATCAGACATTCCGTTGGGACAGTGAGGCGAGCATCAAGGCGCATGTTCATTGTGTGATTGTCGGTTTCAGCACCGCACGAACTGACAAGCCGAAAGTGATTTATACCGATAGCCGCATGTTGAAAGCCAAAAACATCAACGGCTATCTGATTGATGCTGATAATGTATTTATAGAAAGTCGCAATAAGCCTATTTGCGATGTGCCTGAAATAGGTATCGGCAACAAACCCATTGACAATGGAAACTATCTGTTTACTGAAAGCGAAAAAAATGAGTTCATCAAGAAAGAACCTGCTGCTGCGAAATATTTCAAGCCATGGTACGGCTCATACGAATTTATAAACCGCTCTCCCCGTTATTGCCTGTGGCTTGGTGATTGCACGCCTAATGAGTTGCGCCAAATGCCTGAATGTTTGAAACGGGTTGAAGCGGTAAGACAATTCCGCTTGGCAAGCAAAAGTGCTGGAACAGTGAAGTTGGCTGACAAACCAACGAGATTTCACGTCGAGAATATGCCGAAAACCAACTATATTGTTATTCCCGAAACATCATCAGAGAACAGAAAATACATCCCTATGGGATTTATGTATCCTGATGTCCTTTGCAGCAATGCCATTCGATTAATGCCCAATGCAACGCTATACCACTTTGGCGTTCTCACATCCAATGTCCACATGGCGTGGATGAGGGCAGTATGTGGCAGACTGGAAATGCGATATCGTTATTCCAAAGACGTTGTTTACAACAATTTCCCATGGCCATCACCGACGGAAAAACAGAAACAAAAAATCGAAAAAACGGCACGTGCAATTCTCGATGCTCGGAAATTGTACCCTGACAGCAGCCTTGCCGACCTGTACGATGAGGTTGTCATGCCCCCAAATTTACGCAAGGCTCATCAGGACAACGACCGTGCCGTTATGGAGGCATACGGCTTCCCGATAAAGGAAACTACAGAAACCACCTGCGTGTCAATGCTTATGAAAATATATCTCAAGCTATGTGACCAACGTGTACATTCAACATAGAAGTGTAGTTGACCGTAGCCCAATATAAAATCATATCACTAAATGACACTTTTTTCGATTAGAATTTGACTAAACGAATAAAATCAATTACTTTTGTAATCGAAAACTCTGTCACTATATGACATAAATTTCGATTAGAAATGAAAAGGATTGAACGGAAAAAGTATTTGGATGACCTGATTTCATTGGGCAAAACAGATTTGATAAAGGTGATAACTGGTATGCGCAGGTGCGGCAAGTCGTATCTGTTGTTTGAGATTTTCGCCTCTTATCTCGAAAGTATCGGCACAACACAAGACCATATCATAAAGGTTGATTTGGAGGATTATAAAAACAAGGAATTGAGAAATCCTGATAATCTGTATCGTTATGTGGAGAGTCGTATTGTCGATAATGGCAAATATTATATCCTTTTGGACGAAATTCAGATGGTTGACGATTTCGAGGGAGTGCTGAATGGTTTCTCGAGGAAACACAATGTAGATATCTACGTAACAGGCAGTAATGCTAAATTCCTTTCCAAAGATGTCATTACGGAATTTCGTGGACGTGGCTTCGAGGTAAAAATGTACCCATTGAGTTTCAGAGAATACATGTCGGCATATTCAGGAACAAAGCAGGCAGGACTGAATGAATATATGCTTTACGGCGGACTTCCACAAATCTTATCTTATGATACAGAAGAACAGAAAGTACGCTATCTTAAAGCCCTGTTTGATGAGACTTACATCAAGGACATCAAAGAACGTTACAAAATACGCAGAAACGACGATTTGGAAGATCTTATAAACATTATCGCATCGGACATCGGTGCTCTGACAAATCCCAACAAGTTGGCAAACAAATTCATGTCCGAGAAAAAATCTGATATTTCATACGAAACGGTAAAAAACTATATTGATTATCTCTGTGATTCGTTTCTGATAGAGAAATCCACCCGTTACGACATCAAAAGAAAACGCTACGTCAACACTCCATGCAAATATTATTTCATGGATTTGGGATTGCGCAACGCACGCCTTAATTTCCGTCAGTCAGA
>JAJPZD010000108.1:3160-6506 GCA_021204605.1 Prevotella sp. | reverse complement strand
CGGGATGTGGCGCAGTTGGTTAGCGTACGCGTCTGGGGGGCGTGTGGTCGCTGGTTCGAGTCCAGTCATCCCGACTGATTATTTAACAATATGTTGTCGGTGCAGATATGTATCTGTACCGACATTTTTGTATAGGAAAGGATGAACGTAAGCAGTACAGATTTTTATTGTGTGTTACGGTGAGTATAGTCGGTTTTATGTCATTACCTTTCTTTTCTGTCTATTCAGCTACAAAAGCTGTATTGAAAGTGTGAATGTGGAGGAGTTAGAAGGGCTTTATGGTTAGGGATTGTCCTAAGTAGACAATAAGCGAGTATTAATCTTCAATTTGATTTGTCAATAAATAACTGTCATATTGAAGAACATTAACATTTGCAGTATAACATCTGTATTTTGAATGTGTATTTTTACGATATTAAAAATGAATATTTTACGGTTATTTAATCATTAAAAATGCATATATGCAGAAAGTTTGTAAGGTTTAAATCGTTAAAATGGCATGATAATTTATTTTCTATCACAAGATTAATACAATGAATAACGTCAAAATATTGCTTTTTATTAAAATTTCCACCTAAAAAGTTTAATTTTTTAATTATTTATTTTGTTTTTATTAGAATTGTATTTATTTTTGCAAAATAAAACAAATCAACCTCTAATTGTCTAAAAACGAGAGCAAATATTTTAAGTATTGTTTAATAAAGAGTGAGTATTTTATGAAAAGAAAATTAACTTTGGTTTTTGTCGGACTATTCCTGTCAATAGGAATGGTGCTGGCACAAAATGCAGTTACCGGAACGGTTGTGTCTCAGGAGGACGGTCAGCCGATTATTGGTGCTACAATACGAGTTGTAGGAGCCAATAACGTTGGAGCCGTAACCGACGCAAGCGGGAAATTCTCTATTACCATGCCGAGCGGTATCAACAAGTTGAGGGTATCATATATAGGTATGGATACTCAGGACGTTACCGTTAAGGGTCCACAGATTAAAATTATGTTGACAGCAAACCAGCATAATCTCGATGAAGTGATGGTTGTAGCATACGGTACGGCCAAGAAATCAGCATTCACCGGTTCTGCCTCAGTTGTAAGTGCAGACGAGTTGGAAGACCGTCTTGCAACGAACATCACAGACGCCCTTTCAGGTTCAGTAGCTGGTGTCCAGACGCTTACGGGCGGAAACGGACAGCCAGGAGAGACTGCCTCTGTACGTATTCGTGGTGTCGGTTCTATCAATGCCGGTATGAATCCTCTTTATGTGGTAGATGGAGTGCCCTACGATGGCGACCTCTCTGCAATCAGCGTTTCTGATATCGAGTCAATGACGGTATTAAAGGATGCAGCCGCAGCCGCCCTTTACGGAGCTCGTGGAGCCAACGGTGTCATCCTTGTAACTACGAAGAAAGGTAAGAGTGGTGAGACTAAGGTGACATTCGATGCCAAGTGGGGTGGTAACTCACGTGAGGTGCCAGACTATGATGTAATCAAAGATCCGGGACAGTATCTCGAGTTGATGTATCAGGCACAGTATAATGCCGCTTACTATCATATCGCAGGTTATCAGGGCAATGCAGCACAGTCGCATATCTATGCCAACAACAATATCTGGAATAACCTTGGTTATCAGATTTACACAGTGCCAGACGGTCAGTTTCTTATCGGCACAAACGGCAAGTTGAACCCGAATGCCACACTTGGTTACAGCGACGGTACATATTATTATACTCCTGACAACTGGGAGGATGGTACATACAGGAACGGCTTGCGCCAGGAATATAACGTTTCCGTATCCGGTGGTTCCGACAAGTTGACCTATTATGTCAGCGGTAACTATCTCGCTGATGATGGTGTGATTCAGAATTCCAGTTTTGACCGTCTCACAGGCCGTGCCAATATCGACTATCAGGCAAAGAGTTGGTTGAAGGTGGGTGCCAATGTAGCTTATACCTACTATCGCTCGCAGTATCCAGACGAGCAGACATCTACCAATTCTTCAGGAAATGCTTTCGGTATGGCAACCGCTATCGCCCCTGTCTATCCTATGTACGTAAGAAATGCAGACGGTTCTTTCATGTATGATGAAAATACCGGTTACAGGATTTACGATTATGGTGATGGAACAAGCACTAACAATACACGTGCCTACATGTCGATGTCAAATCCTACGAGTGACTTGCTTTATAACACGGAGGAATACCTGTCGGACATTCTCAATACCAAGTGGTACGCCACGATTACACCTATTGAAGGCCTTAACATAACAGGTAATTTAGGTTACTTTGTTGATAATACTCGTTATCACTATGCAGGAAACAGGTACTATGGTCAGACTGTAGCATACGGTGGAGAGGCAGAGCAGGAAAGCATGCGTACACGAACCATCAACCTTCAGGCATTGGCTACATATACAAAGACTTTCGCAAAGAAGCACAACACCGACTTCCTGTTGGGATATGAGAGTTATGACTACAACTATGAGTACTCATACGGATATGGTTACGATATTTATCAGGACAATGTATGGGCGATCAACAACACATTGTCTGGCAGACAGGGTACGGGTGGAGCCTCAACTTCATACGCAACACGAGGTTACATAGCCCGTATCAACTATGACTATGATAACAGATATTATGTAAGTGGGTCATACCGCCGTGATGGTTCCTCACGTTTTGCGAAAAATCACCGTTGGGGTAACTTCTGGTCGGCAAGTGCCGCTTGGGTAATCTCTAAGGAGAAGTTCATGGAGAACGTAAATTGGATTGACTTGCTGAAATTCAAGGCTTCTTTCGGACAGCAGGGTAATGATGACATAGGCAACTATTATGCTTATTTGGATCAATACACTATTTCAGGAGCTAACTCATGGTCAGACGGTACTCTTTATTATAAAGGTAATCCTGATTTGACATGGGAGACCTCCAACTCATTCAACATCGGTTTTGACTTCAGTTTCTTCAAGGAGAAGCTGTCAGGTTCTATTGAGTACTTCAACCGTCAGACATCAGACATGCTCTACAACAAACCGACAGCCACATCACTTGGTTACTCATCAATACCTATGAATGTGGGTTCAATGCGAAACAATGGTCTTGAGATTGAGTTGAGCGCAAAGCCTATAAAGACGAGGAACGTTGACTGGGACGTTTGGGCCAACGCCACGTTCATCGGCAACAAGATTTTGAAGTTGGACGAGTCTCTCGATGGAGAGATGATAAGCGGTTCACGTATTTACCGTGAGGGAGAGTCAATGTACCAGTTGTATTTGACAAGTTATGCCAGTGTAAATCCTGAGAACGGAGCAGCACTGTTTTATGCTCTCGGACAGAGCGAATACGACAGCGA
>JAJPZD010000108.1:0-3060 GCA_021204605.1 Prevotella sp. | reverse complement strand
ACAGATATTCTCAACTCATGGACGCCGGAGAATACCAATACCAATATCCCTAAGCTCGATGCGTCAGCCACAGCCTCATTCTATTCAAGCACGTGCGATTTCTTCCTGAAGTCGTCCAACTATTTCGCTATCAACAATATAGCAGTTGGATACACATTCCCGAAGAAATGGACGAGCAAGATAGGTATCGAGACATTGAGAATTTACGGTACTGCCGACAATGTGGCACTCTTCACAGCAAGGAAGGGTATGGATCCACGTCAGAGCTATGTAGAAACGACCGCCTCAACATATTCAACAATGAGATGTATCTCAGGTGGTATAAAGATTGTATTCTAACAAATTTAAAATCACAGACAATGAAAACATTCAGCAAAATATTTATAGCATCGTTGTGTGGTGTCATGTTCGTGAGCTGTAACGACCTCAACACGGAACCATACGGGTCAACCATCACCTCAGCGCAGAAAGAGGAAGTGGCAGCGGCAAATCCTGATATTATCGAAGCCAGCGTGAATGGTGTGATGACGATGTTCAGCGTTTACCTCAATGGTATCTCGACATCATCAAGCTCATACCATAACGACTATGGGTATCCTTCGGTGATGCTTATGACAGACAGTCGTGGGCGTGACTTAGTGAGCAAGAACACCGGTTACAACTGGTATTCCAACCAGGTGAGATACACCGACCAGGCATCCACATATATCATGCCTACATACGTGTGGAATACGATGTACAACCAGATATATACCGCCAATGGTGTACTTAGTACGATTTCTCCTGATAACGAGGATCCTACTGATGAGACTCTGATGTATTATTACGCACAGGCACTTGCGGTACGGGCATTTGACTATTTCATTCTTGCGCAAATTTATCAGTACAACTACGTGGGGCATGAGTCATCAGCATGCGTGCCATTGGTACTTGATACCAATTCTGATGAGCTCGCCAACGAGGGTGGTGGTGACCGTGCCACAGTACAAGAAGTTTACGACCAGATACTGTCAGACCTTGACAGGGCTGTCAACTTGCTTGAGAGCACTTCCGTTACCCGTCCTTCGGGGCGTGAGGGCAAGGCATTCGTTTCCGCAGCTGTCGCTCATGGCTTGCGTGCAAGGGTATATCTGACAATGCACAATTACAGTGCCGCCGTTACCGATGCCCAGTATGCTATCGACAATTCAGGCGCAACACCTTACAGTATGGCGGAGGTAAGCGTTCCTACATTCGTTACATCCGCAGACAATTCCTGGATGTGGGCTGTCAACATAGAGGAGACCGATGATGTGGTTGAGTCGGGTATCATCAACTTCCCATCACACATGGGTTCTCTCAACTATGGCTATGCTTCCGTAGGCGCATGGCGTGCCGGCAGCAAGATAATGATTGACCATATCCCTGACACCGACGTGCGCAAGGGCTGGTGGCTCGATGCCGATGGCAATTCACCTAACCTGAATGCAGAGCAGGCAGCATACATTGCAAGTGCCGGTGTTGACGACTACACACAGGTTAAGTTCGGTCCGTATAACGATGAGATCTATACCTCTCTCAATGCAAACGATGTTCCTCTGATGCGTATTGAGGAGATGTATCTTATCCTCGCAGAGGCACAGGCAATGAGCGGCAATCCTGCCCAAGGTGCGCAGACATTGCAGAATTTTGTAAGCACATATCGTGATCCTGCCTACACCTGTACCGCCACAACGGCAGAGAATGTGCAGAAGGCCGTTCTCTTCCAGCGTCGTGTCGAGTTGTGGGGCGAGGGTTTCTCTTGGTTCGACTTAATGCGTCTCAACAAGGGCGTTGACCGTCGTGGTGCCGGTTTCGATGCCGCATACGTATTCAACATCTCCGCTACTGACCCTATCATGATTCTCCAGATTCCTAACGCAGAGATGCAGGCTAACTCAAATATCAGTCAGCAGAACCCTGCCGGTACAGAACCTAATGCAGTGGAGGATGAAATCACTGACGAAGTTTCTGACGAATATAAATGGTAATATAATTAAACGACAATATGATGAAATTCATAAATATAAAAACAGCGTTGCTTGTCGCTACTATTTTGGTTTTTGCCGCCTGCAGCGACGATGCTAATTACGAGCCGGGAGCTTACGCCAATGGACAGGGATATTATTTCTCCAGTGAAGCGAACTCATCAATAGAGCTTTCTCTAAACGAGACATCCTTTGATGTTGAGGTTTGCCGTTCTACGGTAGGCACTGAGGCTACTGTTGCGATAGCCGTAAGCGTTACTGATGCAGATGATAATGATGCAGATGCGTCGGGCAAGTTCACTATTCCAAGTAGTGTTACTTTCGCTTCCAACCAGAGTGTCGCTACACTTACGATTGGGTATGACCCTGACGTAGTAGAGTATGATAATTACAACTTCACCCTTTCGGTGGAGGGTTCTGGGGAGACAACTCCTTATGGACTTGCCACCTACGAGTTCACTGCAGCCGTAGCACAGCCGTGGACATCACTTGGTATGGCTACATATACAGATGACTTCATGACCACATTCTATGGTGTCAGCAACGACCCGTATCAGGTGGAGATACAGGAGAACGGACTTACTCCAGGTCTTTTCCGTTTGGTATATCCATACGGTGAGGCATATCCATACAATGAGGCATACGATGACGGTACGGCAGACTGGGATTTGACAAAGACATACTATCTGGAAATCAATGCCTGTGACCCTGACGGTGTTTATATTACTGAGCAGGAGTCGGGTATGGACTGGGGTTATGGCAACATAATCATGTGGAGTATGGCCAACTATTACATGGTAAGGAGTGGTGCTACTTTGGAGGAAGTGAAAGCTGAAGGATATTGTGGTACTTACGCCGACGGCGTTATCACTTTCCCTGCTAACACTTTGCTCATTTGCATGCCTGACTATGCCGATGGCTTCTATACGGCAAATTCCAACGGTGCTTTCAAGGTCGTAATGCCTGGCGTGGTCCTTGCTGACTATTCCGTTGACGTTACTTACAATGGTAAGTATTCTGATGCCAATGATGCCAACTATGTAATCGCCAACGT
>JAJPZD010000048.1 GCA_021204605.1 Prevotella sp. | reverse complement strand
GAATGCCTGCCTGTCACGCAGGAGGTCACGAGTTCGAATCTCGTACGCACCGCAAGACAACGAATATATGGGTAAGCTGAAATTCCTGGCCCGCATTATACGATGGATGGTGGTAGTCTTTTTTGGCTCCACCATTCTTGCTGTTGTGTCATTACGTTTCATACCTGTGTATATCACACCCCTTATGTTGCTACGCTGTGTAGAACAGGTGAAGAGCGGAGAACAAGTAAAACTGCACCACTGCTGGGTGTCATTGGACAAGATTTCCCGTCACATGCCCGTAGCAGTGATGGCAAGTGAGGACCAGCGTTTCCTGCTACACCATGGATTTGACTATAAAGCCATAGAGAGTGCGGCAAAGCACAACAAGAGCAGCGATACGAAATTAGGAGGCAGCACCATATCTCAGCAGACAGCCAAGAACGTGTTTCTGTGGCCGGGCAGGTCATGGTTGAGGAAAGGATTGGAGGCCTATTTCACGGTGCTCATTGAGTTTATGTGGAGCAAGCAAAGAATCATGGAGGTGTATCTCAATTCCATAGAGATGGGACAAGGCGTTTACGGAGTGCAGGCAGTGGCGGAGGACAATTTCGGTAAGGATGCGGCAGACCTATTCAGGGGCGAGTGCGCTCTGATTGCCGCCACATTGCCAAACCCGTTGATATACAATTCAGCCGCTCCGAGCGAATACATGCTGAAACGCAAGAGAAAGATAGAGCAACAGATGAAATTCATCCCCACATTCCCTATGGAAGGAGAGGACATAGACCCAAATACGACATCCGGTGGAATATACAAGAATAAAAAATGACACGACGGCAAACAAGGCAAAAAAATGAATATTGATTTTCTCGAGCAACTGAATGACAGTCAGCGCAATGCAGTAGAGTATTGCGATGGCCCATCATTGGTGATTGCCGGTGCCGGTTCCGGCAAGACACGGGTGCTGACATACAAGATTGCCTACCTTCTCAGCAAGGGTATGAAGCCGTGGAATATACTTGCCTTGACATTCACCAACAAGGCAGCCAACGAGATGAAACAACGCATCGGTGTCCTGGTAGGCGATGAAATGGCGAAATATCTATATATGGGAACGTTCCACAGTATCTTCTCACGTATCCTGCGTGTGGAGGCGGATAAAATAGGATACACTCAGAATTTCACCATATATGATGAGGCCGACTCCCGCAGTCTTATAAAGACAATAATCAAGGAATTGCAACTTGATGACAAGCTATATAAGCCTGCCGGAGTACATACAAGGATAAGTATGGCAAAAAACCATCTGATACTTCCTGATTTATATGTGCGTATGAGAGACCTTACAGAGCGGGACGCAAGTCAACGTGTTCCCTCAATAGGAATGATCTATTCAGCCTATTGCGCACGTTGCAGGAAGGCAAACGCGATGGATTTCGATGACTTACTAACCAACACCTATACATTATTCAACGAGCACGAGGATGTCCGCCGGAAATATGCAGGGCGGTTCAACTACATCCTCGTTGACGAATACCAGGACACCAACTCCGTGCAACAGAAGATTGTATGGCAACTGTCAAAGGAGCGTCAGTTAGTGTGTGCCGTTGGTGATGATGCCCAGAGTATCTATGCATTCCGGGGGGCGAACATCGACAACATCCTCGACTTTGAGAAGTCATTCCCTGAGATGCGTCTGTTCAAGTTAGAGCGCAACTACCGCAGTACACAGCGTATTGTGGAGGCTGCAAACAGTGTAATAAAGCACAATGAGCGTCAGATAACAAAGAATGTGTACAGCCGTAATGAAGAGGGCGAGAAAGTGTTGCTGAAGCCATCATATAGCGACCGTGAGGAGGCGATTATCGTCTGCAATGAGATAAAGAGAATAAAGAGAGAGGACAGATGTGGGTACAGCGATTTTGCCGTGCTGTACCGCGCCAACTCCCAAAGCCGCAGTTTTGAGGAGGCAATGCTGAGATCCAACATCCCCTACCGTATTTATGGCGGTTTGGCTTTCTACCAGCGAAAGGAGATAAAGGATATATTGGCATATTTCAGGATGGTGGTAAATCCGGATGACGAGGAGGCGTTCAAGCGTATAATCAACTATCCAAAGCGAGGACTTGGCGACACGACGACAGCAAAAATCGCGGGTATCGCCTCTGTGAACGGCGTAAGCCTGTGGGCAGTGGTTTGCACTCCTGAGAGATACGGACTTGCCATAAGCAAGGCGACCATTGTCAGGCTACGAGAGTTCAGGGAACTTATAACAGGCTATATCAGCAAATTCACCAAGGCAGATGCCTACACATTAGGTATGGAGATAGTAACAGGCAGTGGTATCACGGCAGACGTCTATTCAGACAAGTCGCCGGAGAACGTGTCACGTCAGGAGAATGTGGAGGAGCTTCTAAACAGTATAAAGGAATTTGTGGAGAACAGGCGAGAGGAAGGGCGTCAAGAGGAAGTCAGCCTGTATGATTTTCTACAAGAGGTTTCCTTGCAGACCGACCTTGACAGTGAAGACAATGCCGGCACAGACCGTGTCTCTTTAATGACGATACACAGTGCAAAGGGGCTGGAGTTTCCCACAGTGTTCATAGTAGGACTTGAGGAGAATATCTTTCCGAATGTGCTTGCGCTCGACAGTCGTAGGCAGTTGGAAGAAGAACGGCGATTGTTTTATGTTGCCATAACCCGTGCAGAAAAACATTGCATCCTCACATTCGCAAAAAACCGTTATCACTATGGCAACTTGGAAATGCAGTCGCCAAGCAGATTCATCAAGGATATAGATCCTGGGCTGATTGAGGCAGATGATGCAAAAGACATGTTCATGCGACAGACAAGCCTATACAATTCCCGACAGTCTTATTCCCAGTCGGACAACCGCTATCAGAACAGCCGCCCTGTTGCCATACAGTTCAAGGCAGATCAGAAGCCCCGTGAAGCTATACACCGTGAGGAAAAGCCACTTTCCGACACTTTCTCGCCACAATTCAAGCGATTGCAGGCAGCCACATACAGCAGTTGCAGACCAAAAAGTGTCAGGAGAGCAGTCAACCCCGATATCAAGGAAAACAGTGTCATTGAGCATGAGCGTTTCGGCTTGGGAACGATAATCAAGATAGAAGGTACCGGGGAGAACATGAAGGCCACCGTGCAGTTCAAGAATGCAGGCATGAAACAATTGTTATTGAAATTCGCACGTTTCAAGGTTATCGGTTGATAGTTTGAAATTTATGTTCATGAAAAGTCGTATTTGTTTTTTGGCAATATTGATGACAGCCATCACCAACACTGTTTACGGACAGGTGGAATTAGTAAAGGAATGTGCGCAAAAGACATTTCCCGACAGCATACCGGCAGGAAATTACAGTGGAATAACCCATATAGAAGGCGATGAGTATGCCGTGGTTTCCGACAAGTCAGAGACAGACGGATATTTTGTCTTTAAAATCGATATAGACACTGTATCGGGAGAGATAAACAGTGTCAGGAACATGGGATTTTATGGGGACAGCATGAGAAATTCCGACTGTGAAGGCATTGTGTATCGCCCCACATCATCCACATTCTTCATATCTCGCGAAAGCGACAACGCCATTGCAGAATATGACAAAAACGGCAAGGCGACAGGGCGGCAAATGGAAATTCCGGAGATTTACAGGAGCGCAATAAACAACTATGGCTTTGAGTCACTTACATACGATGAGCAACAGCACCTGTTTTGGACTGTCAATGAGAGTACACTTAGCGTTGATGGCGATTATGCCACGTCGACGAATGAGGTGAGGAACGTGCTTAGAATACAGTCGTTTGACGATGAGCTCAATCCCCGGCGACAGTTTGCCTACATGATGGATGCGCCTATTTCCAATGCAGAGGCCGGCAACTACGCCATGGGAGTGAGTGAAATGACAGCCATTAGCGACGGCAGCCTGCTTGTTCTCGAGCGAGAGTTTTATGTTCCCAAGTCTAAAATCGGGGCATTCGTGCAATGCAAGCTGTATGAGATTACGCCAGAAGACAGTTTTAGTATTTCCGCTGACGAGCCCATCACTGAAAACACACCATTCATACCAAAACGGCTTGTACATTCGTGCACCACAAAATTGAGCCTTTTCAATCATGCCATTGCCAATTATGAGGGGATGTGTCTTGGAGCTACGCTCGTTGATGGCAGCAGAACGCTTATTCTCGTGAGCGACTCACAAAACCAGTATGCAGGAGTGTTGAAAGACTGGTTCAAGACCCTTGTCATCAAGTTTTAGGAATTCTAAAATTCTCAAACACTTGTTTTTTATCATAAATATTGTACCTTTGTTTGTTTAATTTTAGAAAAATGGACAAAATAAGAACCATAAGTTTGCTGCTAATGGCAAATGCACCAATACTACTCTGCATGGGTCAGTCGATGGAAAGTCAGGGGATGGTTGACGTACAGAAGAGAGACCCGTCGATACAGGTCAGTCTGATGTATTCCCGTGCGGACAACTTCACCGGTGAGGTATTGTATGATACCCTTAGACACGCCTACCTGCACCCAAAAGCCGCCGAAGCATTGTTGAAGGCACAGAAGCGGTTGAAGGAACTGCGTCCAGACCTAAGTCTGAAGATATATGATGCAGCCCGTCCGATGTCCATACAGCAGAAGATGTGGGACAAGGTGAAGGGGACATCGAAGAGCATATACGTCAGTAACCCCAGTAACGGTGGCGGTTTACACAACTACGGCATGGCTGTTGATATCACGCTATGCACTCTCGATGGCGATTCGATACCGATGGGGACGAAAATCGACTATATGGGCAGTGCTGCACATATCGACGACGAGAACGCCCTTGTAAAGACAGGTATTATAAGCAGGGAGGCGCAACAGAACCGTGAGCTATTGCGAGAGGTGATGCAATTTGCCGGTTTCAAACCGCTTAGGACGGAATGGTGGCATTTCAACCTGATATACAGAGAGACGGCGAAGAAATATTACAAAGTGATCAGATGACTGCCGAAGAGTTCATCATGCTGCACCGCAATGATGATATCAAGACACTTGCCTTGAATGCATCAAAACACCCAGACATAGACTTCGGCTATGCCCTTGGCCAGATAGCAGGATGGCAGAAAGCAAAGGCAAAATTACCGGAATGGGCGGCCACAAAGGGAATTGTATATCCCCCACACCTATCAATGGAACAATGCTCATCGGAAAAGGCGGCAAGGTACAAGGCAGAAGTCACAAAACAGACAATAACATCACATAAAGACACAGGAGAGAAAGTGTTAGTTGACCTGACGGGCGGTTTCGGTGTTGACTTCTCATATATGGCAAGAGCTTTTGAAAAGGCGGTGTATGTGGAGCGGCAGGAAAATCTTTGTGACATCGCAAGGCATAATCTGGAAGTATTGGGAATGACAAACTGTACGGTGGTAAATGCAGACTCAGAGAAATATTTAGAAGATATGCAACCGGCGACACTAATCTTTGTTGACCCTGCACGGCGTGACCGTCAAGGAGGAAGGACGTTCGCCATAGCCGACAGCACACCCAATGTATTGGAACTCAAGGAACATTTGTTGAAAAAGTCGGAATATGTAATGGTTAAACTGTCGCCGATGCTCGATTGGCATAAGGTAGTATCAGATTTTGGCAGCTGTGTTGTTGAAGTACATATCGTGTCCACCGCCAACGAATGTAAGGAACTCTTTATTGTTATCTCAAAGCATAGCATCAAATTGGAGAAGATATTCTGCGTAAATGATGATGACATTTTCAGTTTTACGCCTGATGAGAATAACCTATCAACATCATCCATCAAATCAGAAAACCCAAAAGATAATATCTCCCCCGAATTATCCCCCAACTGCTACTTGTATGAGCCCAACACATCAATTATGAAGTCAGGATGTTTTCCATTGATTGAGCAGAGATTTGGAGTGAGAGAAATAGGAAGAAACAGTCATCTGTTCATATCAGACAAACCAATATCCACATTTCCGGGCAGGCATTTTATCATAACAGCAATAACGTCGATGAACCGCAACCAATTGAAAAGCACTATCGGAAAACTGAGAAGCGCAAATATCACTGTGAGGAACTTTCCGTTGAAAGAGGCGGAGTTGCGGAAGCGGTTGAAACTCTCTGATGGTGGTGATACATATATCTTCGCAACGACAACAGAGAACGGCAAGCATCTCCTTATCATTTGCAAAAAAGCGATTTGACGGTTATCTCCTGATATTCACGTTCTTCATGAAATATATATAATACAGCACACCCGCACAGAGCAGACAAACAGGGAAGGCACACCATACACCTACGACCCCAATGCCTAAAAATATACCCAGGAAATATCCGAGTGGCAAGGAGATGATGAAATAGGAGACAAAAGCAATCCATATCATCGGCTTTACGCATGATATGCCACGCAAGGCATTGGCAAAGGTATATTGAAGGCCATCACCAAACTGATATACCACGACAACTATCGTAAGTTGGGCAACCAACCTGCTCACCTCAATGCTGTCGGTAAACCAATATCCCAAATTGTGACGGAGTGAGAGGACTGTAACCGAGAGGACGAGGGCTATTGCCATGATGATATGAAAGCCCGAATTTACGGCACGGAGCACATTGGTTATCTCGTTTCTTCCATAAAAGTAACTCACCCTTATGGCAATGGCAGCCGCCATACCACAGGGTATCATATAAAGCACCTGCGATATTGTCAGCATTATCTGGTGTGAGGCAAGAGCTGTGATGCCAATCCACCCTACAAACACCGTGGATAACATAAAAGCAGACGTTTCCATACCAAGCTGCATTGCCAGCGGCACACCGAGAACGTTGAGTTTGCGGAAATCATTCTTGTTCACCCTTCCCTCAAAATAACCCTTGCGGTACCGCCAGTAACGATTTGGCACGAGAAAAAAGGCGACAATACTCAAAAACATCAGTATTCTGGCCATCAAAGTGGAGATACCCGCGCCAAGGAGTCCGAGTTCCGGCATACCGAGGTTGCCGTAAATGAGGATCCAGTTGCCGAAGATGTTGAACAGGTTGCAGGCGATGATCACTATCATTGATATCTTCGTGTCGGTTATGCCGTCAAAAAACTGTTTGAAGGAGTTGAACCAACAGAAGAAGGGGAGGGAGAAAATATTCACCAAGAGGTAATCTCTCATAAAGGGCAAGAGTTCCTCCGGCTGTCCCATTCTATGGATATTGAAATAGAAAGTCACGGCGACAGCGACTAAGATCAAGGCAAGCACGGTACTTGTAGCAATGCTGTTGCGCAACATCCCGCCGGTCTGTTCTATCATGTCTCTGCCATACAAATTCCCCACGACAGGTGTAAGACCGAAGGAAAAACCTATATCGATGATGATAAGAAGCGTGAACATAGAGCCGACAAAGCTCGCTGCCGCAAGTTCGTTGAGACTGTGATGTCCTATCATGAGAGTATCGGCAAAACCAAGCACGAGATTTCCTATCTGTCCCATGACGATAGGCATGCCCAACTTGACCAACGACCTATAGTGTGGAGAGTATATCCTGAAAGAATAAGCCATAGCAGCTGCAAAGGTAGCTTAACGATGTGAAAAAGCGAAACAAAACACTTTTATTCCAACTTTTTCCGGTACTTGCAGAACAAGGTTTTCTTAGAATAGTTGGATCTTGGTTCCAGAAGATCCATTACGATTTGCAAGCTGTTTTCAGAAATGGAATAGACATAGAAAACGACGTTGCCGTCGGAAACGACAGCCGAGCTGTTCGGTCTGTACCCGTATTTCATGGTTTCCGACACCAAACAGCGGTTCAGGGAGTCGGACAGTTGGGAGAATGATAAAGAATCGGCGGAAACATGAAGAATGTTATACCTGTTGATTTCAGGTGAGGAGAAACGCTCTTTCTTGTAGCGTTTCGACCACATCACTTCATGAGCCTCGACATATTCCCATGTAGTACCAGAGACAAGGTCGGTGAAACTGTCTGCCGTTATCCTTGTCTTTTCAGGCAGCAAAGGATAGTTGTCGTTGAGCTTTGCGATGTCATATTTGTATTCGTTGCGGTAGCGGGCAAGTTCCTCGCTGCTCATCCTGCGGTAAACGGCATACAGGTATGTTTTCTTACCGTCACTGGAAAAGCCGTTGTACTTAATCAACCTAAGAGTATTCTCGCTCATGGTGAGCACCCGGAACAACTCGTCGGAGCCAGACATCAGTTGGTTGGTATCCTCGTTGTAAGAGTAAACACTCTTGGTGTAACCTTTCAGGGGATAGTCGTCGAGAGAAGAAAAAACAACTATCGTGTCTCCCTCAAACAGATATTGATCGGGCGTGCCACCGTAAACCTCATCCCAGTTTTGCTTTTCAAAAGAGCCATCGGGATTCACTTCGTGCGACTCGACATATTTCCAGCCGTAGCCGTTGAAACAAGAACTGATATAACCGGCAGAATAGTTCATCTGCAACGGCACGATATGGTCCTCGTCATCACCGCATGAAATCACGGTCATTGCCAATAACAACGCAACGACTATGGTAGAAGGATATCTGAATAAATGGCCTAACCTGACAAACATTTGACAAAAATAATGTTTTTTTCATAGAATAGACGACAAAAGCCAGAAAAAATTGTATTTGTATTCAAAATAAAATGAAGGATGGGAAATGAAAGATTAGCTGCGGTGATGAATGTCATTCAGCAAGGCTATTAATTGAGGCAATGTTTCCACTACCTTGATGTATTCGCGCCAGTCGCCCCTGACCATATTGTTCTGACCGAGGTAGTCCAACAGAGAAATGAGAGGCTTCCAGAAGTCTTTGATGTTGAACAGGATCATCGTTTTCTGATGATACCCGATAGTTGCCGATGCGGTGACGGTGAATATCTCATCAAGCGTTCCGATGCCGCCTGGCAATGCCACGAAGACGTTGCTCTGGTCCATCATAAGACTTTTCCTGTCGCTAAGGTTGTCGCAAGGGATGGTTACGTCGGTGTAGTCGCTCGCCCTGCCACCCCGCTCTATGACCATCGGGACAACGCCGATTGTCATGCCGCCGGCAATGTGCGCCGCCTTTGCGACACACTCCATAAGCCCCATATTGCAGCCCCCAAACACTATGGTATGCCCATTCTCCCCTGCCCAGCGTCCCAACTGTTCGGTGAGAGAGAAGAAATCGGCATCGATATTAGAGTTTGCGGAGCAGAAAACAGCAATCTTCATTTTACAGTTCCCTGCCTATCATTTTCAGGTATTCATACAGGCCATGCCTTATTGCACGGAGGCCGAACAATTCCGGGTGGATGTCCTCTGGCGCTACCCACATGCAATCAGCCGCATCATCGCCAGCTTTCAGATAGCTGATGTCCTCAACCTGGCAGACAAAGAACAGGTCGAGAGTCTGGATGTCAAGTCCGGAATAGAGGTATTTGTTGGGAACACTAAAAAGGTAGCGCACACTTGTAACCTTCAAGCCCGTTTCCTCAAGGACCTCTCTGATTACAGCCTCCTCCGCAGTCTCAAGGGAGTCAACGAAACCGCCTGGCAGGTCGAGGGTACCTTTGGAAGGGTCAAACTTGCGTCTTTCCACTAGTAAGTTACCCTTGGTGTCAGTGATGAATGCCACCACTGAGGCCGCTGGATTCATAAAATACTCAAAGTCGCAGTTTTCACATTTTTTACTTTTAGATGAATTGGTCTCGAAATGTGAACTGCCGCATACAGGGCAATGCTCGAATTTGTCTAATAGATCCATATTTCTTGTTTTTTCTTATAAAGGCAAAATCTTTTGCAATATTACAAAAATTTGCTTACATTTGCACAAATACTTGGAATTATTTCTATAAAAAAGAGTGAATTAATGTTTGTTTGTATGAAAACGGGATTAAGAAAACTGTTGTTTATGACTGCTATATTGTCTTTTTTCACACCGGCACGCTCCCAGGAATATTTTGATATTGACTTATGGGCAGGAGCGCCGAAAGTGAGGAGTGTTGACCTCAATGATACCGCGAAGGTCAGGGTGTTTCTCCCTGGCAAAGGAGAGGCGACGGGGCGTGCTGTGGTAATCTGCCCTGGCGGAGGCTATTCACACTTGTCGATGGAGAATGAGGGATACGACTGGGCAGCGTTTTTCAACAATATGGGTATTGCAGTCATCGTGCTGAAATACCGTATGCCGAATGGCGACAGTGAGGTGCCCATCTCTGATGCCGAGCAGGCTATGAGACTTGTCCGCCAGAATGCCGCGAGTTGGAATATCAAAGCCAATGACGTGGGTATCATGGGTTTCTCTGCCGGCGGTCATCTTGCCTCCACCATTGCCACGCATGGCGCAAAGGATGTGCTGCCCGACTTTCAGATACTGTTCTATCCCGTTATAACGATGAATCCGGACATCACTCATAGCGGCTCACACGATAATTTCTTGGGCAAGAACGCAAAAAAGAAAGAGGAGACTTTATACAGCAACGACTTGCAGGTTAGCCGCATCACGCCCCGTGCCTTCATTGCCCTCAGTGATGACGACCATGCCGTCTTGCCTGCGAACGGAGTGAACTACTACATAGAGCTCTACCGCAATGATGTGCCCGCCACCCTTCATGTCTATCCATCAGGAGGTCATGGATGGGGGAACCGCGAATCATTCAAATACCACAACGAGATGCAACTCGACCTGAAAGCATGGCTGCGCAGCTTCTAAATTCAACACCCCCGCACGTCACGATTTACTCTCTTTCACCCCCTTATAGTCCGCACGTAGCACAAATCTCACTTGCGTGGATAATAGTTTCATATCCTGCGCACTATTTGTTCACCCCAACGTAATTCTTTCCGCTTCTATTCTGTCGTGAAGGAATAAGTTGGCGGAGTCACGAAACTTGTCGGGATTTTCGGTGGTGAGATAGCGGCAGGAGGCGTTTTTAGTGCATTTCTGTTCTATTTCAGGATGTCGGAAGAGATAGTCTTTCAGGCTGGCCGCAATGTATTCACCCTGCGGTATCACAGTCACCCCTTTAGGTGTATATTTCCGGATTTTTTCAAGAAGCAGGGGATAATGAGTACAGCCAAGAATAATAGCGTCAATCAAAGAGTCTTTACTCATAAGATTTTCAAGGTTCTTTTTCACAAAATAGTCAGCGCCAGGGTTGTTGTATTCATTGTTCTCGATAAGCGGAACCCACATAGGACACGCCTCGCCTGTTACTATGATGTCAGGGTGGAGCTTTTTGATTTCAAGAACATAGCTCTCACTCTTGATTGTTCCCTCAGTGGCAACAATACCCACATGGCGGGACTTTGAAATACTGCCGATACACTCTGCTGTAGGACGGATTACGCCGAGGACACGTCTATTTGGATCTAATTTAGGAAGGTCTTTCTGCTGTATGGTGCGCAATGCCTTAGCCGAAGCAGTATTACAGGCGATGATAACAAGGTGGCAACCCAAATTGAACAATCGTATTACCGCCTCACGGGTGAACTGGTAAACCACGTCAAAAGAACGAGAACCGTAAGGAGCACGTGCATTGTCGCCGAGATAAAGATAATCGTATTGCGGCAACACCTTACGCACCATGTGCAAGACGGTCAACCCCCCATATCCCGAATCGAATACACCAATAGCACCGCACTCACCAGACAGTAACATGACAACCTATTAATTAATCATCCTTTTTCAGGGCCTCTTTCACAAGTTCAGTAATATCTTCTCCGAAGGCAGGATTGGCAAATGGCAATCCATCGTTATCAGTGTTGAGAATAAAAGCATAGCCCTTTTCATATCCGATTTGTTTCAAAAGAGAATCGAGCTTAGCCTTCAAAGGAGCATAAAGCTGCTGCTCGGCCTGTTTAAGCAAGCGGTCAGCCTCTTTCTTGAAAGAAATGCTTCGGTTGAGAAGATCTTGCAGTTCCGCCTGTCTCTTTTTCAATATCACGGGAGCGAAAGTAGTCTGCCCTTCGAGGAAGATCTCGTATTTCCGGTTGAAATCCTCCTCAGCACGTTTTGTCTCCTCGTCGTATTGCTCATGGAGAAAAGCGATGTTCTTTTTCACATTCTCGTTTTCAGGCATTAGCCTAATAGCCTCCCCATAGCTGAGATAGCCAAATCTGATTTGCGCACTTATAGATAGAGATAAGAAAGTGAATAAGAAAAAAAGTGCAAGTTTTTTCATTAAGCGATGTATAAAAAGTGTATGCGCTGCCTTTTAAAAAAGCAGCGCACAAATATGGTCGTTTGTTATTTCAGTTTGTTCATTTCTGCCTTCACATCGTTGGTAACATCCACACTCAGCGTCTCACTGATGTAAGGAATACCAGCAGATATATCCATGATATATACATAGCCACCAGCAACACCGACATTCTTGATAGCCTGCATTATCTTGTCGTTAATAGGTTGCAATTTCTCCTGCTGCGCCTTTTGGAAATTCTGCTGGTTGTCGCTGTAAGCCTGTTGCAGTTTCTGGTACATATCGTTCAGTTCTGCCTCTGTCTCCTCCTGTTTGGTGGTATTCATGGTACTTTTGTTCTTGTCATAATCCTCTGCCTTACGCTGTATCTCGTCCTGCATGGCTTTAAGGTCGTTCTCATATTCTTTTTGTAAAGCCTCAAGCTCCCCTCTAACCTTTATAAATTCAGGAAGGCTCTGCATAATGGATGCGGCATCGACATGACCAAACTTTTGTGCGAACGTAGCCAACGGTGCGCACAACATTAACAATAAAACTAACTTTTTCATCTTTTCACTTGAAATTTTATTTAAATATTATTATTTGTTGCAAAAGTAATACAATTAATTGGAATAACCTAATTTTGAGAGCACTTCATTGCTAATGTCGATTTTAGGAGAGCCGAAAATTATGCCGGAATCAGAAGCGCGGTCCAATACAAGTGAATATCCATGCAAGTCGGATATATCCTTGACGGCACTGTAAATCTCCTCCTGTAAAGGCGTGATCAAACTGGTACGTTTCTTGTAGAGCTCTCCTTCGGGCCCGAAATACTTCTTCTTCAAGTCGCTGGCCTCCTTCTCCTTGTTCATTATCGCCTCCTGTCGGGCCTGTTTCTGCTCTTGAGAGAGGAAAACGACCTCATTCTGATAATTCTTGTACATTGTCTGCGCTTCAGTATTGAGAGCGTCAACCTCCGCCTGCCATTTTTTAGAGACCTGTATCAACTGCTCATTAGCACGCTCGTAAGCAGGAATGTTCTTGAGGATGTACTCCATATCAACAAGTGCGAATTTCTGCGCATTAGCCGACAGAGACGTAAGAATGAACACACAAACAAGCAACGTGATTTTTGTTGCCTTTCCTATCATCTTTCCAAACTGTTTTTTCATATAATTTGTTTATTTATTGATTCACGCCTTGCGGCAAAAAATAACTATATCTGTGATAATATTCACGATTAGAACTCCTGGCCAAGGATGAAGTGGAACTGACTGCCACCCTTCGTGCCGAACACCTTATCAAAGCCGTAACCCCAGTCGATACCCATCAGTCCGACCATCGGCAGGTAGATACGCACACCGACACCGGCAGAACGCTTCATGTCGAATGGGTTGAATTTCTTCGTATCAGTCCAGGCATTACCTGCCTCGAGGAAAGTAAGGCCATAGATGGTGGTGTTGCCTAACATGAACGGATAACGTAGCTCAAGAGTGAATCTGTCGTAGGCATAACCCTCATAACCGTATGGTGTAAGACTACCGTTATCATAGCCCCTCAAACCAATGGTTTCCTCAGCATAGCTTGTGGAATAGCCGCTCATACCGTCGCCACCCATGTAGAATGTCTCGAATGGCGACTTCTTGTATTTGTTGTAGGAGCCCAGGATACCAAGTTCCACACGTGTCATCAGCACGAAACACTTCTGGCCATTGGAGAGAGCCGTATAAGTCTTTGCACGGAATTTCCACTTATGGTACTCAATCCACCGGTATTTTTCCTGCTGCTCATCAACGTATGTTGATGACAGATAGTTGGTGGCAAGATTCTTGTAATCTTTCTTAGAGAACAGCGACCATGGCGGAGTGAGCGTCACGGAAGCCATGAATTCAGAACCACGACGTGGGAAAAGCTGGTTATCAGTAGATGTACGCGACAGAGTAAGACTTAAGTTAAGGTTGTTGCAATTACCCGTTGTTACTATGAAATACTGCCAGTTTTTCAGCATATAACGCTGGTAAGCCAACTCGACTGACAGTTGGAAATAGTCATCAGGCCAGCGCAGACGCTTGCCCCAGCCAATGGAGACGCCCACCAACTTGACATATTTGTCAGGGTCGTAATAATTCTCGTAATAGTTACTGTAACTACTCCCATAGCCATAAAGGTAATTATAATAGCTGCTCATGTAACTGCTGTTGTAGTAGTTGCTCGACACATCAGTCTGTTTAGAGAAATAAGCTCCGACAGTGAACTGGATAGGACGCTTGCCGCCGAACCAGTTGGTCGAATAGCTTATGTTATAAGCCTGGTAATAAGTACCGTTGGTCTGTGCGCCTACAGACAACACCTCCCCATCGCCGACAGGCATTATACCACGGTGCTCTCTGTTCTTGTTAAACAGGTTGGCAATGGAGAAATTGTTCAATTTCAAACCGATACGCCCGATTACGCCTGTCTGCCCCCAACCGAGAGAGAACTCCACCTGGTCATTGGACTTCTGAACGAGGTCCCAGCTGATATCCACTGTTCCCTCCTCGTATTTCGGTTGGATGTCAGGGTTGATTTGCGTCTCATCGAAATGCCCCATAGAGCCTATTTCACGGGCGGAACGCTGCAACGACTCTTTAGAGAACAAGTCGCCGGGCTTTGTTCTTAATTCCCGACGAATGACATTCTCATAGACACGAGTATTACCGGTGATTTTCACATTACTGATATGAGCCTGCTGACCCTCGAAAATTCTCATCTCAAGGTCAATTGAATCACCAATGATATTAACCTCCGTAGGTTGCAGGTTATAGAAAATGTAGCCATTGTTCCAATAGTTGTTGCCCACGGCATCCTCATCATCCGACAGACGCTTGTTCATCAACTTCTGGTTATACACATCACCCTTCTGCATGCCGAGCACACGACTGAGGTAATCAGTAGTGAAGATAGTGTTTCCAACCCATGTGATATTACGGATGTAGTATTTAATACCCTCTTCTATCTTCATGTAAATGCTGACATGCTTGTCGTCAACATTCCACACACTGTCCTCCAAGATAACCGCATCACGATAGCCATACTCGTTATACTTGTTAATCACATTCTGCTTGTCCTCCTTATAGCGCTCAGGAGTGTATTTCTTGGCCTTGAATAAAGACGACAATTTGCCTGACTCGTGAGTTTTGGACAATGCGCCTTTTTTGAACAAGCTTCCCTTGATCTTCGAATCAGTAAGATTCTCGTTGCCATCCAAGATTATTTGCCGGATTCTTATTTTCTCTTTTTTGTCGATGTTGATGTCGAGAATAACCTGATTCTTATTTGACACATCATCATGTTGGATAATATTTATCTCGGCGTTCTTGTAACCCTTGTCATCAAAGTAGTTCTTAGCCAACAGCTTGGCACGGTCGAGCATGTTAGGAGTTATCTGACTGCCCTTAAGAAGCCCAAGTTTCGTCTCCAAGTCCTCACGCTCCGACTTCTTCACTCCACTGTAGTTGATTGAAGACACACGCGGACGCAACGCAAGGTAGAAATGCAAATATATCTTGTTGCCCACAAGAGAGTCAGCCACAACCTGAGCCTTAGAAAACAGCCCATGCCTCCAATAGCGTTTTATCGCCTCCGTGAGGTCTGTGCCAGGCACGTCAATCTCCTGTCCTACAGAAAGGCCTGATATTCCCGTCAGCATATAGTCCTCATATCCCTCAACGCCCGAAACGGCAATACCGCCGATAACGCACGAGCGGGGATTTCCGGCGTATGATATGTCAGGATTGACAATCTTCTCCTGTGCCTCAGCAACTTTGCCGAGAAACAAAAAGGAAAGGAATATCAAAACAACTCTTATTCTGTTCATCTTGCGTCTATTGTCTCTTTTTTAACATTGTCCTCCACTTGCGCCTCTGTCTTGCCATAACGCCTCTGACGGCTCTGGTAGTCTGCTATTGCCTTATGTAAACATTCCTCATCGAAGTCGGGCCAATAAGTATCACAAAAATAAAGCTCCGAGTAAGCTATTTGCCAAAGCAGGTAATTGGATATGCGCAGCTCCCCTCCTGTACGTATCAGCAAATCAGGATCGGGCATCTCGTTGGTGAGCAGGTGGTTAGTTATCGTGTCCTCCTCAATTTCCTCCGGCTGAAGTTTTCCTGTTCTCACCTCTTCAGCAATTCTTCTTACAGCACCAGTGATTTCCCATTTGGAAGAGTAACTCAAAGCAGCCACCAGCATCATCGTATCGTTGTTTTTAGTATGGTCGATCAACTCCTCTATTTTCACCCTGACATCATCTGGGAGGCGATAAATGTCGCCTATCAAGCAGAAACGGATATTGTTTTTCATGAATATCTCCTCCTCAAGAGAAGAAAGGATAAGCCCCATCAGAGCCGCCACCTCATCAGAAGGACGATTCCAGTTTTCCGTAGAGAAAGTGTAAAGCGTAAGGTATTTCACGCCAAGTCTCGCGCTCTCGGATGCTATCTTGCGCACTGTCTCCACACCGGCCTGATGACCGTATGTGCGCGGTTGATTTCGTTGCATGGCCCAGCGTCCATTGCCGTCCATGATGATAGCGATGTGACGTGGAATACGAGTCTTGTCGATTTTTATATCAGTCATATTTATTACATGTTACACATTTTGGCAAAAAACTGTAAGTCAATGTGAGTCTCAACATCGAATAGCAGTCGGTATTCTTGAAAATTCCCGAGCTCTGTATCGTGTATGGATCCTTTACCCCATCGAGGTTATCACTCAGAGAGAAATGAACAGCCCACTCTAAACCGAGATTCAACCTGGAGCCGAGCTTGTATTTCACACCAAGTCCTATCGGCACATTAGCCGTGAATGCACTCTCCCCCTCACCCGTGGCGAGCGTAGCCCCGATACCGAGGAAAATAAAAGGCGTGAGCCTTTTAGCGCCCCTGTACTCCTTGCCAGTGCCGTAGGGCCAGAAGTTATATTCGTATGTCAGCGACAAGTCGAAAAGGTTCTTGCTGAACTCTATCGGGTTGTCGTTAAGTTCGGGATAATAAGTCTTGACATCAGCGGAGCTCCCTTTCAACTTCCCGTATGAGAGGTCAAGTTTGAGTCCCATATAAGGATTGAATACCCGTCGCAACACCAGTGAGGCCATGGGCTGCATATCTTTCAAGATACTTCCGTTGAAATCACCCTCATAACTCACTAGGCCTGCACCCACGCCAATCTCCATTTTATATTCAACGTCATCCTGAGCTATTGCGGCGGATGATACGAAAAACATCAAAACAGCGAGCAGGTAAGTTCTCATCACGTGGATTCCGGTTTATTCGTTTGCAACTTTATTCCATAAACGAAGTTTGGTTTTCAGCCCAACCCATCTGTGTGAGCCTGCCTCGCCATACCTGCCCATTACCACCGCATATTATCCAAAGATAGTTGTTGCTGTCAATGGCGAATGTGAACACGTTGCTGCCAGCGTTATCAAAGTTTTCAGGCAAAGTGTAACTTGTGTAATTATGCCATGTAAGACCGCAGTCCCCACTTGTATAGAGTTGTGTGAATGGCAGTGCCGTACTTGTTCCAAGTCCTGCGCCGCCCATTGCCAACAAGACGTCTCCATATTTCAACATTTGCAAATTAGTCAGACGAGGCAACTCATAGGAGTTCTTCTCATTGCTTAGATACCAGGAGTGTGTTTCCGTTCCGTCATCGTATTCCTCTATCTTGTTCCAAACCATCGCCACCGAGTCCTCTGTGTAAACATCCACATCACGGTTTCCTGCGATAACCATTCGCTCGGTGTTTTCATTCGTATGAACAGTAAGGCAGGCAAAACTGACATCCTGCGTCGGGATATTTTCCGCATTGTCAATGACGGATTCCTCGTGCCATGACAGGCCCTCATCATCGGAACTAACGATAACTCCATTACTGTTGATGGCATAGAGTTTCCTCTTGCCGGCACCAAGCAACAAGCATATATCTTCGTCGGCAACACTTGCTGCCAATGTGGAATGTACCGACCAATCCTCGCCATTGGAAGAAACAATTATGTCTTTTCCGTTCAAGGTCCATATCTTATCGTCATAAACCATGATATTCTTATAAGCCTCGGCATCCAAACTCACATTCTCTGCCAATTGAGTCCACGCAGGCGAGCCTTCAATACCTGATGAATAGACGAATGTGCCTGCTCCGTCACTGCCGAATACCAGCATCTTATCGCCACATTCAACAGCCTTCATTCCTTTGAGGCCCTTGAACATATCACACATTCCGGCCTCATTCCACATGAACGTGTCAGCATATTCCTGATGGACATTTACGCTGACGGTATATTTGCGGTATGCCATGCCGTCGAGGGCATACACCCTGAATTCCCTGGGAGTGGTGAAATCTATCGAGTCGGTGCTGCTGTAATATGCAAGAGTGTCGCTATCAATGTTCTTTATTATTATTGTTCCCGCATTCTTGCTTCCCACCGTACATATAACATGTGCGGCATCGGTACCTACGGGCAATGAATCAGGATTGTAAATCTCCTGTTTCAACTGGTCTATATAAAATTTATAATTGCTTCCTGTGATAGTAGAAGTAACAGTGCTGTCCTCACCTGTAGATGAAACTACTGTAAGATATCTATTTAGGGTACCCAATGAAAAAGAAGTTATGGCTGTGTCTGCATAGTAAGTTATATTGTAATTGTCACTATTCAAGCACGAAGCCATTAAAATAATTGTCGAAAACAGTATGACGAAAGGTTTGATAATCCTTTTCATTCTTATTAGATGATTATTATTTTAGCTGCAAATTTAAACAGAATTCCTTAAACAAACCCCCTTTTAATGTGTTTTATTGCTTAAATTATTAATAAATTGGACTTTATTATTATTAAATTGGGAATTTTTATATACAAAGTGGCACAAATTAACAATTACACCGTGCGTGAAATTCTTAATTCTTATTTGGGGAATGAAGCTGGCATACAAAGGAGGCAGACGTGTATTCTCGACACCCCTGCCCCGAAAAGTCTCAGCAAACGTTAGTATTTACCAACAAAATGATATTATAAATGTCATAAAAAGACAAATACCAACATAGCTGCTGTTTCATAATCCAATAACATAATCTTTACCTTAAATCTATCAAACTACTAACCTATGAAAAAATGTATTCTCACGAACACGATGCAAATATAGCATTTTGTGTTCGTGCACACAAGGATTTTCTGCATTTTTTTTGAATAATCATACTTTTTTGATTTAAATCAATAAGATAATGTACTAACTTTTTTATTAGAAACTGTCTAAACAATAGTTATAGGGTTTATTTTGCACAGTTGCCATAAATTTACATTGCAGCAGTGCCACTTGATTAATGTTCTTGATTTTCAACAAGAAATGTTTTGATTAACAAACAAAAAAAATGGCAAAATGATTATAGTAAAATAAAATTTCATATATTTGCAATTAGGATTATGCCAAGCTATTTAATAGTTTGAAAATATTTTTTCGTTGACAGATAAAATCATAAACCTAAAGACATCAGAATATGAATCGCAAAGATGACATAAGAAATGCCGTAGAGGTGATGAGAAAAGGCGGCGTGATACTCTACCCCACTGACACGGTATGGGGAATAGGTTGCGATGCCACCAACAGTGAGGCAGTGGCAAAGATTTATGCCATAAAGAAAAGGGATGACTCAAAAGCGATGATTTGCCTCGTGGACTCTGACATCCGTCTGCAACGCTACGTGCGGAATGCCCCAGAGGTGGCTTTGAACATTATGGAACTTGCCACGAAGCCGACAACAATAATATTTGATAATGCCGTGAACCTTGCTGAAAACCTCATAGCCGAAGACGGCAGCATAGCGATGCGCATAACAAAAGAGGAATTCTCAAAAGAGCTCTGCTACAGATTTCAGAAGCCTATCGTATCCACAAGCGCAAACATAAGCGGCAAGCAGGCGGCAAACAACTTCAAGAGTATATCCGAGGAGATCTTGAATGCCGTTGACTATGTGTGCTGGAGCAGGCGGCAGGAAAAGCAGCCACACACCCCTTCAAGCATAATTAAAATTTGCAATAACGGTGAGATACAGATAATAAGGAGATGAAACAACTATATCAGACATCGGCAGAAGCCACAAGATAAGGTAAAACATGACAGGGGAAAACTTCGATTTCACACAGGATAAAAAAACACTCATGCTACGCATCATAAAAATGCGCGAGCATTATCTTTCTGACCGGCAGTTCACGCTGATCCTCAGTTTTTGCGTCGGCTTCTTCGCTGCCGTCGCGGCTTTCATGCTGCACTGGATTATCAGAGAGATACAACGGCTTCTGACCTCAGGCTTCGACATCAACACGTTCAACTGGATGTATCTCATCTATCCCGTCATCGGCATCTACCTCACATCCCTTTTTGTTAAATATATTGTCAAGGACAACATCAGTCATGGTATAACTCGTATCCTCTATGCCATAAGCAGCAAGAAAAGCAAACTGAGTGGGCACAATTGCTGGACTTCGGTGATAGCCTCAGCAATAACCATCGGTTTCGGTGGCAGTGTGGGAGCTGAAGCACCGATAGTACTTACCGGCTCTGCCATCGGTAGCAACCTCGGACAGTTGTTCAAAATGGACAACAAGACTCTGATGTTGCTCGTCGGCTGCGGCGCGGCAGCAGCCATAGCCGGAATATTCAAAGCACCAATAGCCGGATTGGTATTCACGTTGGAGGTGCTGATGATCGACCTCACCATGGCATCGTTATTGCCAATTCTCATTGCAAGTGTAACGGCAACCTGTTTCACTTATATCTTCAACGGCAACGACTCCCTGTTCAGTTTCCAGTTGGACGGAGCATGGCAGGTGGACAGAGTGCCCGCGAACATTCTTTTGGGCATATTCGGCGGCTTTGTAAGCCTTTATTTCATACGTATCGTGAATGCCTGCGAATCGATATTCGCAAAGTTGAAAGACAACTCCATTGGCAAACTGCTGTTAGGCGCATTGATTTTGAGCCCGCTTATATTCTTCTTCCCCTCACTCTACGGTGAAGGCTATTCAAGTATCAACATCCTAATCAGCGGCAGCTCCGAGGCAGACTGGGACACCATACTCCGCAACTCACCCTTTTTCGGACACAACAACCTGTTGATACCATATATCTGTCTTGTGTTGCTGACTAAGGCTTTCGCCACATCAGCCACTAATGGCGGAGGCGGTTGCGGTGGAACTTTCGCGCCCTCTCTCTTTGTAGGAGCATTCGCCGGTTTCCTGTTCGCTCGCATCTGGAATATCTATGAAATCGGCATATACGTGCCGGAAAAGAATTTCGCATTACTCGGAATGGCTGCTGTGATGGCCGGGGTGATGCATGCGCCGCTTACGGGCATTTTCCTTATTGCGGAGATAACGGGCGGCTACCAGATGTTCATTCCTTTGATGATAGTAAGCATCTGTGCTTACCTGACAATAATTATCTTTGAGCCACACAGCATTTACGGCATGCGATTGGCACGGCAGGGAAAACTCATAACCCACCACACTGACAGGGCGATACTTACACTGATGAGCCTTGACAGTGTGATCGACAAGACCTATACGCCTGTCAATCCTGATATGAACCTTTCCTCTTTAGTACATGCTATAAGCAAGAGTCACAACAACACATTGCCGGTTCTCGACAACGCGGGTAATTTATTAGGCGAGATAGACATAACAAAGATAAGACATATCGTTTTCAGAACTGAGTTATACCATCATTTTACAGTAAGGCAACTAATGTCGCAGCCGCCGGCAACACTCGGAGTAAACGACCCGATGGAGGACGTTATGAGACAATTTGACAACACCGATGCCGCCATGCTGCCTGTTTTGGACAACGAGAGCCACCTGCTCGGCTACATTTCACGTACACACATGTATGCCATGTACCGCAAAATGGTGGCAGACATGAGTGAGGAATAAAACAATTTATTTTATTTGTATCAATCATTCAATTTCGCCTTGATGAACTCACGGTTCAGTCGTGCGATGTTAGATATGTTCTCGTTCTTCGGACACTCTGCCTCACACTGGCGCGTGTTGGTGCAGTTGCCAAAACCAAGCTCCTCCATCTTCATTATCATCGCCTTGACACGCTTGGCCGCCTCCGGACGACCTTGAGGCAGAAGGGCAAGTTGGCTGACCTTGGAACTTACAAAGAGCATTGCGGAACCGTTCTTGCAAGCAGCGACACAAGCACCACAGCCGATACATGTGGCACAGTCCATAGCCTCATCGGCGGTCTCCTTGGGAATAAGTATCGCATTAGCATCCTGTGGCTGTCCTGTTCGTACCGTGATGTAACCGCCGGCCTGGATTATCTTGTCAAACGCGCCACGGTCAACCATGCAATCCTTGATAACAGGGAAAGCGGCGGAGCGCCAAGGCTCAACCGTTATCACGTCGCCATCCTTGAAACGACGCATATACAACTGACAGGTGGTAGCCCCTGTGTTGGGACCGTGAGGATGACCGTTGACATAAAGCGAGCACATCCCGCAAATCCCCTCCCGGCAGTCGTGGTCAAACACAAAAGGCTCCTTACCCTCGTTGATAAGCTCCTCGTTGAGGATATCCAACATCTCAAGGAATGAGGTGTCATCCGGTATGTCATGCATCTCACGCATATCAAAATGGCCCTTGTCTTTAGGACCGTTCTGACGCCAGAACTTCAATGTAAAACTTATATTTCTTGCCATAATGTTGTTCCTTTCTTTAACCTATTAATTCTTATAGTTACGTGTCTGTACCTTGATCGCCTCGTATTCGAGCGGTTCCTTGATGAGCTCAGGCGCTTTCTCGTCGGTGCCCTGATACTCCCAGCAACCCACATAGAAGAAGTTTTTGTCGTCTCTCTTCGCCTCGCCTTCCTCTGTCTGGTACTCCTCACGGAAATGACCTCCGCACGACTCGTTGCGCGACAATGCGTCGTATGCCACTAACTCGCCCATGATAAGGAAATCACGCAGATGTATTGCCTTGTCAAGCTCCACGTTAAGGCCCTCTTTTGAACCTGGGATGAGCAAATTGGTATTGAACTCCTCACGAAGTTTCTTGATCTTCTCCAAACCTTCTTTCAGGCCCTCAGCAGTGCGCCCCATACCTACATGCTCCCACATGATATGTCCTAATTCCTTGTGGATGGAATCAACGGAACGCTTCCCGCCAATACCCATCAAACGGTCAATCTCTGCCTGCACTCCCTTTTCAGCCTCTGCAAACTCCGGCAGATCCGTAGAGATGCGCGGCCATATCTCCTGGTCGGCAAGATAATTTTGTATAGTATAAGGCAATACAAAATAACCATCAGCAAGGCCCTGCATAAGTGCTGACGCTCCTAAACGGTTGGCGCCATGGTCGGAGAAGTTACACTCTCCGATAGCAAACAGACCCTGTATGCTCGTCATCAGTTCATAGTCAACCCAGATACCACCCATAGTATAATGTACGGCAGGATAAATCATCATCGGGTTATTATACGGGCTCTCGTCGGTTATCTCCTCATACATATCGAAGAGATTGCCATAACGCTGCTCAACGACCTTCTTTCCGAGGCGCTCAATACTCTCTGAAAAGTCAAGGAACACTGCAAGGCCTGTGTTGTTCACACCATAGCCCTTGTCGCAACGCTCCTTAGCGGCACGACTCGCCACGTCACGAGGCACGAGGTTTCCAAATGCCGGATAACGACGCTCCAAATAGTAATCGCGGTCCTCCTCTGGTATATCCTTGCCCTGCAGCTTGCCCTCCTGCAGTTTCTTGGCGTCCTCAAGTTTCTTTGGCACCCAGATACGTCCATCGTTACGCAATGATTCTGACATAAGTGTCAGTTTCGACTGGTTTTCCCCATGCACAGGAATACAGGTAGGATGTATCTGAACGTATGATGGATTGGCGAAATAAGCTCCCTTGCGGTAGCATGCCATAGCTGCCGTACAGTTGCAGCCCATAGCATTGGTGGATAGGAAATAGGTGTTTCCATAACCGCCCGTGCCTATCACTACGGCATTGGCGGAGAAACGCTCCAATTTCCCTGTTACAAGGTTCTTAGCAATAATACCTCTTGCCCTGCCGTTGACGATAACCACATCTTCCATCTCATATCTCGTGTACAGTTTCACACGCCCCGCGTGTACCTGACAGCTCAATGCGGAGTAGGCGCCGAGCAGCAACTGCTGGCCTGTCTGTCCCTTTGCATAGAATGTCCTCGATACCTGCGCACCTCCAAAAGAGCGGTTTGCCAACATGCCGCCATACTCACGTGCAAAAGGAACACCCTGTGCCACACATTGGTCGATGATATTGTTTGATACCTCTGCAAGACGATATACATTTGCCTCGCGCGCCCTGTAGTCGCCTCCCTTTACAGTATCATAAAACAGGCGGTAAACAGAGTCTCCATCATTCTGGTAGTTTTTCGCCGCATTGATACCACCCTGGGCGGCGATAGAATGTGCGCGGCGCGGTGAATCCTGAATACAGAAATTCAGCACGTTGAAACCCAACTCTCCAAGTGAGGCGGCAGCACTGGCGCCTGCCAATCCTGTACCTACTACTATCACATCGAGCTTCAGCTTATTTTTGGGGTTCACCAACCTCTGGTGTGCTTTATAATTCGTCCATTTCTCGGCTACCGGGCCTTCTGGAATCCTTGAATCTATTTTTTTTGCCATAATCTTATAGAATTATAATTATGTGTTTTATTAAGAATCATACACAGTCA